>NZ_BAAALD010000029.1:0-17757 GCF_039528095.1 Kitasatospora arboriphila | reverse complement strand
GCGGCCCCGGCCCGCCCCGCCGCGCGAGAGCCCGCGGGCCCGGCGCCGGGCGTGGCCGCCGCCGGCGCCGTCAACCTGCTCGCCGCGGCGGTGCTGGTGGTCGGCGGCGGCTACGCGGAGCTGGCCGCCTGGCTGCTCCCCGCCATGCGGACCGAACTCGCCGACCGGGTCACCGTCCGGGCCTGGTACGACGACTGGCTGACGGCCTCACGGCTGGGGCGGCGGGGGCCGCTGCTCGGCGCGGGGATCGGGGTCGTCCGCGCCGTCGTCGCCGACCCGGGCCGCTTCGCCGCCGCCGAAGCCTGAGGGCAACCCCCGGACGGGGCCGACGAGCTGATCGGGCGAGAACAAGACAGGTGCCCTGACGCGCCCCTAAAGAGCTGTCTCAGTCCGGGTGCCGGTGGCGCGGTCGGCGGTGAGGAGGGTGATGGCGACGCCGGCGACGGCCCAGGCGGCGAGGACGAGGAAGGGCGGGGTGAGGGCGGTGCCGCCGAGGTAGGCGATGGAGCGGGCGGCGTCGGTGCCGGCGCCGTTCGGGATCCAGGAGCCGATCGCCCGCCAGAACGGCGGCAGCAGCGGCGGCGGGTAGACCCCGCCCGCACTCGGGTTGCCGAGCACCACGAAGATCAGCACGGCGATGCCGATCCCGACCACCCCGAAGAGGCACTGCATCGCCATGGTGAAGGCCCCGACCGCGAAGACCACCAGGGTGCCGAGTCCCCAGAGCGGCAGGATCGGGCCGGGCAGGGCGTCCAGGACCGGTCCGGTGATCAGTGCGCCGCCGAGGCCGGCCGCGGCGGAGTAGAGGAGGAGCGTGCCGAGCCGCAGCAGGGCGCGGTCGGTGTCGGCGGGCCGGGAGCCGGCGCTGATGCCGAGGATCGAGGCCACCAGGTAGCCGCCGACGCACCAGCCGACCACCAGGTAGAAGGAGGAGAGGCCCTCGGCGTCGCCGGGGGCGAGCGGGACGACGTCCTCGGTGCCGAGGGTCCGCTGCTGGGCGGACTCCAGCGAGCCGACGATCCGTTCGGCGGCGGTCGCCGCGGCCGGTCCGCGGGCGGTGGCGACCAGCAGGGTGTCCTTGCTGCCGGTGGGGTCGATCAGCCAGGCGGCGTACACCTTCTGGTCCTTGATCAGCTGGATCGCGCTCGCCCGGTCCTCCGCCGTGCTGGGCCGGACGGCCTCGTCCGGGACGTCGTGGAGGGCCGAGGTGCCCTGGAGGACGGCCTGGGCGGGACCGACCACGGCGATGGAGAGCTGATGGGGGGTCGGGTCGTGGAGTGCGCCGACGTAGCTGGCGGTGAAGGCGAGTTGGAGCAGCAGCACCCCGAGCACAAGCAGGAAGGCGCGCGGGGTGACCGCGTCCTTGACCTCGGCGAGGAATCCGGGGCGCGGGCCGGCCATCGGCCGCCTCCTAAGGGGCGAGGGGCAAAGGGTGTGAAACGGATGCTTCATAACATGAAGCAGTTGTCCGGGGGTGGAGGCGCGGCCTACGGGATACTGACGCCATGAATGACCAGGAGTCGGCCGACCAGGCGTTCCGCGCGGTCGAGCGGGAGGTGGCGCTGCTCTTCCGCCGCGGGCGGACGCGGGCCGCGGAGATGGCGCGGCGGGTGCATCCGGAGCTGGAGGCCGCGGCGTACGTGATGCTCGCGTACGTGGAGGAGTCGGGCCGGGTGCGGCTGACCGACATCGGGCTGCACTTCGGGATCGGCAAGGCCTCGATCAGCCGGCAGGTGAAGCACCTGGAGGTGCTGGGCCTGCTGCGTCGCGAGGTCGACCCGCTGGACCGCCGTTCCTCGCTGCTCTCGCTCACCGAGGACGGCGCCGCCCGTTACCTGCGCGCCCGGGACGCCCGGATGGAGCGGTTCCGCGAGCTGATGTCGGCCTGGGACGAGGAGGACGTGGAGCGCTTCGCCGAGTTGCTGCGTCGCTTCAACGAGCTGGCCGCGGAGTCCATGCGGGCCGAGGAGTCCGCCCCGGCCTGACCGGTCCTCCGGGTGCTGCCCGGCCCTCCGCCGCCGCGGCAGGGCCGGGCTTTGCTTGCGCTTGAAGAAAGTTGCCTAACTCAACCATTCCCCTTACGGTTGCTTTAGGCAACGAAAATTCACGCTGAAGGACCTCCATGACCCCGACGACCCCCATGACGCACCGGCAAGTCCTGGAAGCGCTGTCAGGCCTCCTGCTGGGCCTCTTCGTGGCCGTGCTCTCCTCGACCGTCGTCTCCAACGCCCTGCCCACGATCCTCACCGACCTGCACGGCGGCGAGTCCGCCTACACCTGGGTGATCACCGCCACCCTGCTGTCGCTGACCGCCTCCACCCCCATCTGGGGCAAGCTCTCCGACCTGGTCAGCAAGAAGCTGCTGGTGCAGATCGCCCTGGTGATCTACATCCTGTCCTCCGCCCTGGCCGGCCTCTCGCAGAACACCGGCGAGCTGATCGCCTGCCGCGTGCTGCAGGGCATCGGCGCCGGCGGCGTCACCGCACTCGCCCAGATCTGCCTCGCCGCGATGGTCACGCCCCGCGAGCGCGGCCGCTACAGCGGCTACTTCGGCGCGGTCTTCGCCCTGGCGACCATCGGCGGCCCGCTCATCGGCGGCGTCATCGTGGACACCGACTGGCTCGGCTGGCGCTGGTGCTTCTACGTCGGCATCCCGTTCTCGCTGCTGGCCATCGCCGTGCTGCAGCGCACCCTGCGGCTGCCCGTCGCCCCGCGGCGCAAGGCCCGGATCGACTACCTCGGCGCGCTGCTCGTCACCGCCGCGGCCAGCCTGCTGATGATCTGGGTCAGCCTGGCCGGCAAGAACTACGACTGGGTGTCCTGGCAGTCCGCCGCGATGCTCGCCGGCACCGCCGTGCTCGCCGTGCTCTTCGTCGCCGCCGAGCGCCGCGCCGCCGAACCGGTCATCCCGCTCCACCTCTTCCGCCACCGCACGGTGACGCTCTCCGCGGTCGCCAGCGTCCTGGTCGGCGTCGGCATGTACGGCGCGACCACCTTCCTCAGCCAGTACTTCCAGCTGGCCAAGGAGAAGTCGCCCACCATGGCCGGCCTGCTCACCCTGCCGATGATCCTCGGCCTCGCCGTCTCCTCCACCGTCGCCGGCAAGCTGATCACCCGCTACGGCCGCTGGAAGGGCTACCTCGTCGCCGGCACCCTGCTGCTCGCCGTCGGCTTCGGCCTGCTCGGCACCGCCCGCGCCGACACCGCGTACGGGCTGCTCGCCCTCTACATGGCGGTGGCCGGCGTCGGCCTCGGCCTGACCATGCAGAACCTCGTGCTCGCCGTGCAGAACACCGTGCCGCGCGAGGAGCTCGGCTCGGCCAGCTCCGTCGTCACCTTCTTCCGCACCATGGGCGGCGCGGTCGGCGTCTCCGCGCTGGGCGCCCTGATGGCCGACCGGGTGGCGCGCTACCTCGCCGAGAACCTCGCCCGGGCGGGCGTCCACCCGACCGGCAGCGCCCTCGGCGGCGGCGAGATCCCCGACCTGCACCGGCTGCCCGCCCCGATCGTCCCGCTGGTGACGGACGCCTTCGGCCACGGCGTCGGCATCGTCTTCCTGCTGGCCGCGCCGTTCGCGCTGCTCGCCTTCCTGGTCGTGCTGTTCATCCGGGAGACCCCGCTGCGCACCACCATGGACGCGCCGGCGCCGCGCACCCTGGAACTCGTCGAGGACTGAGACCCGGCCGGGCCGGGTCGGGTCCGGCCGGCCCGGGCACGCGGAAGGGCCCGCGGGGTGCGTACCCCGCGGGCCCTTCCGTCGTGCGTGCGGCTCAGTGGCCGGCGATCAGGGTGATCCCGTAGAAGACCACCGAGGCGCAGGCGCTGAAGCAGAGCGCGGCACCGGCCAGGGCCAGGTTGCCGCTGCCGGCCCCCGGGATCCCGGACCGGACGGCCTCCTGCGCGGCCTCACGGCGCGACAGCGCCAGGATGCCGAGGGCGAAGGCGGCGACCACCGCGACGGTGATGGCGAAGCTGAGGCCCGCGGTCTGCGCGAGGGCGTCCCACTTGATGTGCATGGCTACCCGTCCTCTCTGACTGGTCGGCCGGTCAGGCCGCGACGGTGGTGGTGGCCGGGGTCGGGGTGGCGGTCTGCACCGGCACCTCGACCTCCTGGACGTCGTTGACGTTGCCGGCGTGCACCGGCTGGCGGCGGGAGGCGATCCACATCGCGCCCGAGCCGGCGACCAGCGTCGCGCCGACCAGGGCCACGCCCCAGGCGCCCTGGTCCGCGACGAAGGCCGCGAGACCGGCCACCGCGGCGGCGGCGGGCAGGGTCAGGCCCCAGGTGTAGACCATGCGGCGCACCAGGCTCCAGCGCAGCTCGCGCTTCGGGCCGCCGAGGCCGGCGCCCATGATGCCGCCGGAGCAGACCTGGGTGGTGGACAGGCCGTAGCCCATGTGGGTCGAGGTGAGGATGACCGTGGCGGCGGCCGTCTCGGTGGCGAGGCCCTGGCGGGGGCGGATCTCGGTCAGGCCGTTGCCCATCGAGCGGATGATGCGCCAGCCGCCCATGTAGGTGCCGAGCGCGATCGCCGCACCGGCGCTGACGATGACCCAGGTCGGGGGCAGCGCGCCGGGCTTGAGGGCGCCGACGGAGACCAGGGTCAGGGTGATGATGCCCATGGTCTTCTGCGCGTCGTTGGTGCCGTGCGCCAGCGAGATCAGCGAGGAGGTGAACATCTGGCCGCGCCGGAAGCCCTTCTCGGTGGTCTCCTCGCGGCCGCCGCGGGTGATCAGGTAGGCGAGGCGGGTGGCGCCCCAGGCGGCCAGACCGGCCACCAGCGGGGAGGCGACCGCCGGGATCAGGATCTTGGTGACGACGACGTCGAAGTTCACGCCGTTCATGCCGACGCCGACCACGGTGGCGCCGATGAGGCCGCCGTACAGCGCGTGCGAGGAACTGGAGGGCAGGCCCCTCAGCCAGGTCAGCAGGTTCCAGAGGATCGCTCCGACCAGGGCGGCGAAGATGATCGACGGCTGGAGGCCGGCCTTCTCGTTGACGATGCCGCCGGAGATGGTGGTGGCCACCTTCACGGAGAGGAAGGCTCCGGCGAAGTTGAGGACTGCGGCGATGGTGACCGCGACCTTGGGCTTGAGGGCTCCCGTCGCGATGGAGGTGGCCATCGCGTTGGCGGTGTCGTGGAACCCGTTGGTGAAGTCGAAGGCGAGCGCCGTGATGATCACAACGGCCACCAGGAACGTGATGTGTTCCATAACCAAACAATCGTCGTAGTTGTCGGACTGACGCTGCTGTCAGGCGTGACCGTAGGGAGCCCGGGTGAACGGAAGGTGAACAGGGTTGGGAATCGTGGTTCCGATGGTGGATCGGGGGTTGCACGAACATTGCGAAAGTGTGGAAACCGAGGCTCTGTACGGCCGTTGTGTCCGCTTGGATCCACCTTCGTGGGGGTTTGGTGAGACTTGCCTCACACCCCCTCGACCGGGCCGGTGAACCCCCCGGGTGAGGACTCGCTGAGAATTCACCGGACGGACCGCAGGCCCCCTGCCGTTACCTGCCGGTCACATGGCAGGATTCTCCGGAGAGATCACCGGGCGCGGGCCCGGGCCGGGCTGGACTGGGGAGGGCGGCCGATGTCGGCTGGGCAGCGTACGGAGAACGGCGTCCGACCTTGGGTGCGGGCCGCCATGCGGTGCGGCGCCGTGCTTGCCGCGGCCGCGCTGTCGCTGCCGCTGGCCACCGCCGCGTACGCCGCGCCCACCCCGGCGCCCACCCTCACCGTGGCCGCCGGCGCCGACCCGCTGGCCGACGCCAAGACCACCCTCGGCCCGATGCTCGACCGGCTGCACCAGCTCTACCAGGAGGCCGAGGCCGCCACCGAGCAGTACAACGCCGCCGTCGCCCGGCAGGCCGCCCAGCAGGCCCAGGTCACCGACCTCCGCGCCCGGGTCGAGTCCCAGCAGGCCGCGGTCAACGCCGGCGTGGACATCGCCGCCCAGCTCGCCGCCGCCCAGTACCGCAGTGGCCGGGCCTCCGACCTCGCCGACTTCATGCTCGCCGAGAACCCCTACCAGGCCGTCGTCATCGCCCAGCTGCTCGACGCCGCGGGCCGCTCCCAGAAGGCCTTCCTGGACCGCCTCAAGTCGGACCGCGCCACCCTCGTCGAGCTGCAGGCCCAGGCCGAGCAGGCGCTCGTCCAGGCCACCGCGCTCGCCACCCAGCAGGAGGCCGCCAAGGCCGACGTGGCCAAGCGGCTCGCCGCCGTCGAGGACATGGTCGGCTCGCTCACCGGCGCCCAGCGCAGCGAACTGGAGGCACTGGAGCGGCAGCAGGCCGACGAGGCCCAGCTCGCCTTCCTCGCCTCCGGTGCGCTCGGCAAGGGCGAGCGCACCCCCTCCGAGGCCGGCCGCAAGGCGGTCGCCTGGGCGCTCAAGCAACTCGGCAAGGACTACGTCTGGGGCGGCGACGGCCCGGACGTCTTCGACTGCTCCGGCCTCACCTCGCAGGCCTGGCTGAACGCCGGCAAGCCGATCCCGCGCACCAGCCAGGAACAGTGGGCGCAGCTCAAGCACGTCCCGCTGAACCAGATCCGCCCCGGCGACCTCGTGGTCTACTTCGGCGGCGCCACCCACATCGGCATGTACATCGGCGGCGGCCTGATCGTGCAGGCGCCGCACACCGGCGACGTGGTCAAGGTCTCCAAGATCGGCGCGATGCCGATCCTCGGCGCCGTCCGGCCCGACCCGGACTCGGCCGCCGACGACAAGGGCGGCGACTGGAAGGTGCCGCAGGTCACCGTCGGCGCCTCGCGGATCGCCCCGGCCAAGCCGACCACCCTGCCGCCGCGGCCCACCCAGCCCACCCCGACCAAGCCCACCCCGCCGCCCGCCACCGGCACCCCGACCGGCTCCGGCACGCCCACCGGCAGCGGCACGCCGTCCGGCTCGGGCACGCCGTCCGGCTCGGGCACCCCGTCGGGCTCCGGCACGCCCACCGGCAGCGGCACCCCGTCCGCCTCGGCCGGCTCCACCGAATCCGCCTCCCGCACCGCCTCGGCCCCGGCCTCCGGCAGCCCGACGGCCCAGTAGGCAAGGGGCCGGCGGCCCACCGTCCACGGGCACAACGCACAGCGGCGCGCGGGGGAGCCCCCCGCGCGCCGCTGTGCGTTGCCGTCTAGCCGACGGGCGCGCCGGTGTCCGGTTCGAAGCGGATCACCACGGCCTTCGAGGTCGGGGTGTTGCTGATCTCCGCCGTGGAGTCCAGCGGCACCAGGACGTTGGTCTCCGGGTAGTAGGCGGCCGCGCCGCCCGGGGCCACCGGGTAGTGCACCACCCGGAAGTGCGGGGCCCGCCGCTCCACGCCGTCCTTCCACTCGCCGACCAGGTCGACGTAGAGGCCGTCGGCGAGGCCGAGCCGTTCGGCGTCGGCCGGGTTCACCAGCACCACGCGCCGACCGCCGGTGATGCCGCGGTAGCGGTCGTCCAGGCCGTAGATCGTGGTGTTGTACTGGTCGTGCGAGCGCAGCGTCTGCAGCAGCAGCCGGCCCTCGGGCACCTCGGGCGCGGTGAGCGGGTTGACCGTGAAGTTGGCCTTGCCCGTCGCGGTCGGGAAGGTCCGGCTGTCGCGCGGCCCGTGCGGCAGCGCGAAGCCGCCGGGCCGGCGCACCTTCTCGTTGAAGTCCTCGAAGCCGGGTACCACCCGGGAGATCCGGTCGCGGACGGCGTCGTAGGAGACCGCGAACTCCTCCCACGGGGTCGGGTCCTCGGGGCCGAGTGCGGCCCGGGCCAGCCGGCAGACGATCGCCACCTCGGAGAGCAGGCCGTCGGACGGCGGCCGCAGCCCGCCGCGCGAGGAGTGCACCATGCCCATCGAGTCCTCGACCGAGACGAACTGCGCGCCGGCCTCCGTCCAGTCGCGGTCGGTGCGGCCGAGCGTCGGCAGGATCAGCGCGCGGGCGCCGGTCACCACGTGCGAGCGGTTGAGCTTGGTGGAGACGTGCACGGTGAGCCGGCAGCGGCGCATCGCGGCCTCGGTGACCTCGGTGTCCGGGGTCGCGGCGACGAAGTTGCCGCCCATGGCGAAGAACACCTTCACCCGGCCGTCGCGCATCCCCCGGATGGTGTCGACCGAGTCCAGGCCGTGCTCGCGCGGCGGCTCGAAGTCGAACTCCCGGCCCAGCGCGTCCAGGAACGCCGTGCTCGGCCGCTCGAAGATGCCCATCGTCCGGTCGCCCTGCACGTTGCTGTGCCCGCGCACCGGGCAGACGCCCGCCCCCGGGCGGCCCACGTTGCCGCGCAGCAGCAGGAAGTTGACGACCTCGCGGATCGTCGGCACGGCGTGCCGGTGCTGGGTCAGGCCCATCGCCCAGCACACGATGATCTTCTTCGAGGCCAGCACCAGGCGGGCCAGCTCCTCGATCTGCTCCCACGGCAGACCGGTCGCGGCCAGCACCTCGGCGCGGTCGGTGGACTTCGCCTCGGCGGCGAACTCCTCGAAGCCGTGGCAGTGTTCGGCGATGAACGCCTCGTCCGTGCCGCCCTCGGCGGCCAGCACCAGCTGGTTGAGCGCCCGGAACAGCGCGAGGTCGCCGCCGAGCCGGATCTGCAGGAAGAGGTCGGTCAGCTTGGTGCCGTTGGCGGCCAGGCCGCGGGCGTTCTGCGGGTTCTTGAACCGCTCCAGGCCGGCCTCCGGCAGCGGGTTGACCGAGACGATCGTCGCCCCGGCCCGCTTCGCCCGCTCCAGCGCGGAGAGCATCCGCGGGTGGTTGGTGCCCGGGTTCTGGCCCGCCACGATGATCAGGTCGGCCTGGTAGAGGTCCTTCAGCGAGACGCTGCCCTTGCCCACGCCGAGCGTCTCGGTGAGCGCCGACCCCGACGACTCGTGGCACATGTTGGAGCAGTCCGGCAGGTTGTTGGTGCCGAGCCGGCGGGCGAACAGCTGGTAGGCGAAGGCCGCCTCGTTGCTGGTGCGGCCCGAGGTGTAGAAGGCGGCGCCGTCCGGGGTGTCCAGAGCGCGCAGCTCCTCCGCCACGATCTCGAAGGCCCGCTCCCAGGAGACCGGCACGTACCGGTCGGAGCCCTCGTCGAGCAGCATCGGCTCGGTCAGCCGGCCCTGCTGCCCCAGCCAGTAGCCGGAGCGCTGCGCCAGCTCCGGGACGGGGTGCGCGGCGAAGAAGTCGGCGGTGATCCGGCGCTCGGTGGCCTCCTCGGCGACGGCCTTGGCGCCGTTCTCGCAGAACTCCGCGGTGTGCGTCTTGCCCGGCTCGGGCCAGGCGCAGCCCGGGCAGTCGAAGCCGTCCGGCTGGTTCACCTTGCTCAGCACGGCCAGCGTGCGGCGGGCGCTCATCTGCTCGCCGGCCATCCTCAGGCTGTGCAGCACGGCCGGGACGCCGGCCGCCGCGTGCTTCGGCGCGGAAATCTGCGGCGCGTCCTGCACCGGATCGCTCTGCGGGGCCTGCTTGGCCATGACGGGTCCTCCTCCACCCGGGCGGCGGCATCGTCGCCGCGGCCCGCCTCCATCCTCGCACCGGGGCCGTCCGGGGGACCCGGACGGCCCCGGTCGATGGGAGGATGGCGCCCGTCCACCGCCGACGACCCGCAGCGAACGAGGACCGAGGATGCCGCCCATCGAGGAGCCCGCCGACCGGTTCGGCCAGGTGCCCGAGCCGACCGCCCCCGCCGTCCCGCCGCAGGCCCCCGGGACCGCCGACGCCGCGTCCGTGGACGGTCTGTCTGCGGACGGCCTGCCGGCGGACGGCTGGGCGCTGGCCGCGCCTGCCGCCGCCGTGCCCGCTGCTGCTGCCGACGTTGCCCCGGCCGCCGAGGAGGCCGCCCAGGACTACGTGTTGCCCGCCCCGGCGGCGCCGTCGGGGATCCGGCTGGCCAAGACCGGTGCCGGGGGAGCGCCGGCCCCGGCCCCCTCGCCGACTCCGGCCCCGGCCCCCTCGCCGACTCCGGCCCCGGTGCCGGCGGCGGCCGCGCCGCCGGTCGCGACCGTGCTGGAGAGCGCCGTGTCGCAGGGCTTCGGGCCGTCGGCGGCGGGTGCCCCGCCGGTTCAGCCGCCCGCCGGGTTCCCGCCCGCACCGCTCGCGCAGCCGGCGCCCCCGGTGCAGCCCGCGCCGCCCGCGTCCGCCGGCCCGGTCGGCGTTCCGGCCCAGTCCGCTGCTCTGCCGGGCTTCGGGCCCTCGCCGGTGCCGGCCGGCCTGGTCGCCCCCGCCCCGCCCCCCGCCCCGGCAGCAGCCCCGACCCCGGCCGCTCCGCACGGGGCTGTGCCTGCGGGACCCGAAGCCCCGGCCGCCGTACGGGAGTTGCTGGTGCGGCTGCGGGACCGGGCGGACGAGGCGCCGACTCCGGACGCGGCCGTCCACCTGCTGGAGTCGGTGGCCCGCGAGATGACCGCGCTGCTCGGCCGCTACGACCGGGACGCCCTCGCGGCCTGGCGGCGGCTCGGCGACCGGCGGTGCGCCGCGGGCGACCCGGCGGGCGCCGTCCACCTGCTCGGCCAGGTCGCCGCCGATGCCGCGCAGGCGCTCGGCCCGGGCGATCCCGACACCCTGGAGGTCCGGCTGGAGCAGGCCCGGGCGCTGGGCGAGGCCGGCGACCCGTTCGGCGCCGTGCACCTGCTGCGCGAGGTGCAGCCGGCCCTGGTGCAGGCGCTCGGCCCGTACGACGCCCGGGCACTCGCCTCGCAGGCCCGGCTGGCGCACGCCGTCGCGCTGACCGGGGACCTCGTGTCGGCCTTCGGCATGCTGCTGGAGCTGATCCCGGTGGTGCAGCACCACCTCGGCCCGGCCCATCCGCTGGTCGGCGAGGCCCGCTGCTCGCTCGGCCGGCTGGTGCCGCAGTGGCGGCGCGCGGCGGGCGGCGGCGGGCTGCCGCAGGTCGCGGCGGTCGCGATGGTCCACCGGCTGCTGGTCTGGGACTTCGCCTCCGACCAGGAGGCGGACGCCTTCCTCACCGAGCTGGAGCGGGCCACCGGCCACCGTAGCCTGGCGGCCCGACTGGCCGCCGTCCCGGAGGAGATGACGGCGGAGCAGGCGGCGCAGTCGATGCTCGGCCCGGCCTGACCGGCCGACCGGGGTGACCCGCGCCCCGGGCGCGGGTCACCAGCCGTGCGGAATGCGCTCCAGGACGCCGCCGGCGAAGACGTCGTACAGCGGCAGGCCCTCCAGGTGGACGTAGCCGATGTGGCAGTCGCAGACCGGCAGCGGGCACGGCCGGGGCAGCAACTCGGCACGGTAGGAGCCGTCGTAGAGGTTGCCGAGCGGAGGGCGGACGAAGTGGCAGCGCCGCACCGTGCCGTCGCCGTCCACCGAGACCACCGACTCGCCGGTGCGGCAGGGGCGGCCGCCGCTCGGGTGCGGGTCCCTGCTCCAGCCGAACAGCGGGTCGACCGCCGTCCAGGCGGCGGCCTGTTCGTCGGTGTAGCTCCGGCCGTCCGCGGCGTTCACCCACAGGTAGGTCGAGGCGGGCAGATCTGCCCGCAACTCCCGTGCGGCATCGAGGTGTTCCGGCTCGCCGACGATGCCGACGCTGTGCCGCACCCCGAGTGCGGCCAGCTCCCGGAGCTTCGCCAGGAAGCGTCCGCGGTCGACCTGTCCCGGGTGGTGGGTGATCCACAGGGCCAGGGTGTCGAGATCGGCCGCGGCCAGCCAGTCGGTGCGGCAGCTGAGGTTGGTCTGGATCGCCACCCGGCGCACGTGCGGCAGGTGCGAGAGGTCGACGAGGGCCTGCCGGTACCAGGAGCGCACCAGGCCCTCGCCCCACGGGGTGAACAGCAGCGACAGGGTGTCGCCGGTCTGCGCGGTGGCCCAGGCGGTGAACCGCTCCAGCGCGGCGCGGTCCGCGCGCAGCCGCTCGGGGCTGTCCCGCCGCTTGGCGAACGGGCAGTACGGGCAGTCGTAGTCGCAGGAGGCCAGCGGGCCGCGGTAGAGCAGGGTGAGGTCCATCGGGGTCTCGGCCGGGCGCGGCCCCGGCATCCCCAGGTCGACGGTCACTTCGCCTCGTACGCGTCCATCGCGGCCCGGACCGCGGGCGAGAACAGCATCGGACCGACGGCGTCCGAGTGCGCCAGGCCCTCGGCGGAGAGCGCCAGCCGCCCGGGGGTCTCGGCGAGCCAGCCGCGGGCCTCGAAGACGGCCAGTTCGGCGGCGAAGTCCTCGGCCGGAAGGGAGCCGAACCGCCGCCGGTAGGAGGCGAGTTCGAGCCCGTCGGCCTGCAGCAGCGACTGCAGCAGGTGGCGGCGGCGCGACTCCTCGGCGTCCATCGCCCGGCCGACCTCGGCCCGGGTGAAGTCCTCGGCGGCGACGTAGTCGTCGATGATGCCGCGCACCTCGCGGGCGTCCACCGCGTAGTCGAAGGAGTAGTGCAGGGACGAGGTGTACGAGCGGGCGCCGCAGCCGAGGCCGACCATGCCGTCGGTCTGGCAGGCGTACTCGCCGGCGCTCGCGGTGGCCGCGCCCGTCCGGCGGAACATCCGCATCGACACCTGCTCGTAGCCGGATGCCAGCAGGTGGTCCCGGCCGGTCCGGTAGAGCGCGAGCCGCTGGGCGTCCCACTCAGGGGTGGGGCCGTCGGCGGTGCGCCGGCCGAGACCGGTCAGCGGCCGCACGTACAGCGGGTAGAGGTACAGCTCCTCCGGCTGCCAGGCGAGCGCGGCGTCCAGCGAGGCGAGCCAGCTCTTCTCGGTCTGGCCGTCGATGCCGTAGATCAGGTCGATGTTGAGCACCGGGATGCCCGCCGCCCGGACGCGGCCGAGCGCCGCCTCCACCGCCGCGCGCTTCTGCGGGCGGACGGCCGAGCGGGCCTCCTCGTCGAGGAAGGACTGCACGCCGAGGCTGAGCCGGGTGGTGCCGCGCTCGGCGAGGACGGCGAGCCGGTCGGCCGTCGCGGTGTCGGGGGAGGCCTCCACCGAGAGCGGGACGGCCCGCAGGTCGGCGCCCATCCGCTGCTCGGCGATGTCGCAGAGCCGCTCCAGCTCGGCCGCGGTCAGATAGGTGGGCGTGCCGCCGCCGAAGGCCGCCAGCGCGAACCGGGCGTCCGCGTCCAGCGCCTCCCGCACCGCCGACGCCTGCCGCTCCAGCGCGTCCAGGTAGGCCGTGGTCAGCCCCTCGGGGCTGCCGATCCGGGTGAACAGGTTGCAGAAGCCGCAGCGGACCTCGCAGAACGGGATGTGCAGGTAGAGCGAGAGCGCGTGCTGCGGCTCGCCCGCCCAGAGCTCGCGCAGCGGCGGCCGCCCCGGCAGCGGCCGGTACGCGGTCTTGTGCGGGTAGGCGTAGACGTACGCCAGGTACGGGGAGTCGGTCGTCATCGTGGTCATCGTCCGGTCTCCTCGGCGGCGGGCAGCACGAAGTGGGCGTAGGGGACCGTCCAGACGACCGGGTGGCCCAGCCGGTGGCCGGTGTAGCCGTCCTCGCCGTAGCAGGTGCCGTGGTCGGAGCAGACGATCGCGAAGCAGGGACGGCGCCGGCTCATCGCCGCGAACAGCCGGCCGATGTGCGCGTCCACGTACTCCAGCGCGGCGGCGTGGCTCTCCCGGGTGTCGCCGTGCTCGCGGGTCGCGCCGGGCAGGTGGAACCAGTTCGGCTGGTGCAGGGCGGAGACGTTGACGAAGAGGAACAGCGGCTGCCCGTCCGGCTGTTCGGCGCAGACCTGCTCGGCGCGGGCGACCTGCGCCTCGAAGGAGGTGGGGGAGGGCACGCCCATCTCCGGTGCCCAGTGGGACTCCTGGAACAGTCCGGGCAGCACCGACCCGAGCGGGCCCTGCTTGTTGAAGAAGCCGACCCCGCCGATGCAGACCGTCCGGTACCCGGCGGCGGCCAGCGCCGAGGGCAGGTCGGGGGTGTCGAACACCCAGGTGCGCGGCTCGGTCGTCTCCGAGCCGGCGAAGCGGGCCGCGAACAGCCGCGGGTGCGGGCCGTCCGGGCTCGCCGGGGTCGGCAGGAACCCGGCCAGGATCGCCTGGTGCGCCGCGTAGGTGAAGCTGCCGGGGGTGTGCCGCTCCTCCCACCGGCCGCCGGGCAGGTGCGCCGCCAGGTGCGGGATGCGGCCGGCCGCGGCCAGCTCCTGCGCGACGTCCAGGCGCAGCGTGTCCAGGGTGACCAGCAACAGGTCGTGGCTGCCGATCACGTCGTTCATGTCGGGTATGTGATGGTTCATCGGGGCGGTTCCGTCCGGGTGGTGCGACCGGGCGCCCGGTGGGGGCCGGTGTGCAGCAGTGCGGCGATCTGGGCGCCGTAGGTGTCCAGGCCCTCGGCGGGGCCGCCGGGCAGGCCGGTGAGGCCGGGCAGCAGGTCGCCGAAGGCGTTCACCTCGCCGACCACGGCGCCCCGCCAGCCGGCGGTCGGCAGGACGTCCACGCCGACCATGGGGGAGTTCGGGAAGCAGGCCGCGGCCCGCTCCGCCGTCTCCAGCAGCCGGGACCAGGCCGGGCCGGCGGCCTCCCGGGCGAGCGCCAGGTCGCCGCGGGCGCCGCCCAGGTGCAGGTTGGTCATCGGGCGGGTGCTGGTGCGCACCACCGCGTGGGTGGCCCGGCCGGCGACGACGACCACCCGCAGGTCGGCGGAGCGGCCGCCCTGGGAGGCCTTCGGCACCCACTGCTCGACGTGCAGGCCGTCCGGCGCGAGCGCGTCGACCAGGGCGGAGACCTCCGCCGGGGTGCGGTAGCGGCGGACCCGCAGCGAGTTGTGCAGGCCGTCCGGGGCGAGCTCGGCGGAGGTGGTGGCCTGGACCTGGCCGCGCGGCCCGAACTCCAGGGCCACCACGCCGGAGGCCGAGGAGCCGTGCACCGGCTTCAGGAACACCCGGCGCATCCGGGCCGCCGCCAGCCGGTCCGCCAGCTCCGCCCAGCCCCGCGGCGGCGGCCCGTCGGGCGCGGGCGGCACCGGCACGCCGGCCGCCGCGAGCCGCCGGTGCGCGGACCGCTTGTCGAACATCACCGCGATCTCCGCCGGGTCGCCGAGCAGCCGCACCCCGGGCCGCGCCGCGAGGCCGTGCAGCGCCGCGCACACCCCGGCGTACCAGGCGGCGCCGCCCTCGACCCGGGTCGGCGCGTACCCGGCGCCGAGCACCGGCCCGCGCAGCAGCGCGTCGACCGCCGTGTCCTCGCCGGGGGAGTCGATCCGCAGGACGGTGCCGGGCGGCAGCGCGTACCCGCCGCGCAGCACGTCCAGCCAGGGCAGTACGGCGGGTTCGGGCAGCCCGGCGGCCCGCGCCGCCGCCGCGAACAGCGCGACGCGGCGGTGGCCCGGGTTGCCGAGGACGGTGAGCCGATCGGTCATGGGCTACTCGGAGACCGCCACGTAGCGGTCCTCCTCGTCCTCCTCGTCCTCCGCCTCGGACAGGTCGACGTCGACACCGGCCAGCGCCTCGGCGACCCGCTGCTGCATCTCCTCGGAGAGGTAGTGGTGGTGCAGGTCGAGGGAGGTGAGGTGGGTGAGCGGCTGCCCCTCCAGCAGGGCGGCGGCGCCCTCGTCCGTCAGCACGCCCATGCCGAGGGCCAGGTGCTCCAGCCGGGCCACGACCGGGGCCTGCGCGACGGCGGCGGCGATGTCGTCCTGGTACTCGCTGTTCTGCAGGCCGAGGCTGCGCAGCGCGGGCAGCCGGGTGGCGGTGAGCAGCGGCGCCAGGTCCTCCAGGGTGTGGTCGCCGCCGTACTCGTCGACGCCGAGCCACAGGTCGAGCTCCTCCAGCGCGGGGAGGTCGCACTCGCCCAGGGCGCGGACCACCCGGGCCGGCAGGCCGCCGGACTCGAAGGCCAGCGACCGGAGGCGCTCGTGGCGGACGGGCCGCAGTCGCAGGCCGTTGCCGCCGCGCACGGCGAGGTCGGTCAGCCGGGGGAAGGATGCGAACAGCGGGGTGATGTCGCACATCTCCAGCCAGGAGATCTCGCACTCCTCGGAGCGGACGTCGCCGACGAACAGCGCCTCCAGCGCGGGCAGCCGGTCGGCGCTGTCGACGATCAGGGCGAGCGGGCCGGCCAGGTCGTCGTAGTCGCCGGCCCACCAGGCGCCCATGACGAGTGCGCGCACCCGCGTGGTGTCGACCGCGTCCAGGAAGCGCTGCCAGGCCTCCGCGAACTCCGTCTTGCCGTCGTACCGGTAGCCGAGGCCGATCCGCCAGGCGGCCGCCCCGGCGGCGGGCAGCTCCTCGCCCGCGTCCAGGGCGGTCAACACGTTGCACACGGGAAGCCCGTGGAAGGTCCTGCTCATCGGAGGTTCCTGCCTGTCCGGGTCACTCGGAGACGGCGACGTAGCGCCAGTTGTCGTCCCACTTCTGGGCGTCGGAGAGGTCGATCGCCACGTCCGGCAGGGCCTCGTGCAGCCGCTGCTGCATCTCCGCGGTGAGGTAGTGGTGGTGCAGGTCGAGGGAGGCGAGGTGGGTGAGCGGCTGCCCCTCCAGCAGGGCGGCGGCGCCCTCGTCGGTGAGCGCGCCCATGGAGAGCGCGAGGTGCTCCAGGCGGGCCACCACCGGGGCCTGCGCGGCGCGGGCGCAGACCTCGTCCTGCCGGGTGGTGTTCTGCAGGCCGAGCCGGCGCAGCGCCGGCAGCCGGGTGCCGGCGAGGAAGGGCGCGAGGTCGTCCAGCGTCCAGTCGCCGCCGTACATCTCGACGCCGAGCCAGAGCTCCAGGCTCTCCAGCGCGGGGAAGTCGCAGGCGGCGACGGACCGCAGGACGCTGCCGGGCAGGCCGCCGGCCTCCAGCCGCAGCCGGCGCAGGTGCTCGTGCCGCAGCGGGGTGAGCTCCAGTCCGCCGTTGCCCTCCCAGTCCTGGCCGGTACCGCGCACGACCAGCTCCTCCAGCCGCGGGAAGGACGTGAACAGCGGGGTGACGTCGCATATCTGCAGCCAGGAGATCTCGCACTCCTCGAAGGTGATGTCACCGACGAACAGGGCGCGCAGCGCGGGCAGCCGGCCCGCGGCACCGGTGATCTCGGCGAGCGGGCCGGCGAGCGGCTCCGGCTCCTCCTGCGACCAGTTGCCGATCACGACGGTGGTGACCCGCCCGGTGTCGACGGCGCCGAGGAAGCGCTGCCAGGCCTCGGCGAAGGTCTTCTCGTCGTCGTACTCAAGGGCGATCCGCCAGGCGGCGGCGTCGGCGGCGGGCAGCTCGCGGCCGTCCTCCAGGGCGGCCAGGACGTCCACGACGGGCAGCCCGCCGAACTCCTCGATGTGCTTGCTGATCGCCATGCGCTGCTCCTGGGGACGTCCGGTCGGCCGGGTTCTGTCTACCAGGCCGCGCCGACACCCCGGCGCGAGGGGCCGCGCGCCGACGCGCTGTCAGAGCCGGGCCCTAGCTTTCCCCTCGTTGCGGCCGGCACCCCGTCGGCCCGGAGCCGGGGAGTGCCACATGTACCGCCAGGGTGACGTGCTGATCGTGCCGGTGGGGGAGGCGGCGGTGCCGCGCGTGGTGGCCGACCTGCCGTCGCTGCCGCGGGACGCCCGCGGCCGGCTGGTGCTGGCGCTCGGCGAGGTCACCGGGCACGCCCACGCGGTGGTCGGGCCGGGCACGCTGCGGCGGGAGGCCGGGCCGTTCGGCACCGCCTGGCTGCACCTGCCCGAGGGCGGCCGGGTGGTGCACGAGGAGCACGCGGTGATCCCACTGCCCAAGGGCTGGTACCGGGTGGTGCGGCAGCGCGAGTACGTGCCCGGCGCCGTGCGCGTCGTGGCGGACTGACCACCGACCGGGCACCGACCCGGGCACCGAGCGAGCACGGACGGGACGAGGAAGGACGGCACGATGACCGACACCCTGCAGCGCACGGAAGGCGCGCGGCCTGGAAACGACAAAGGGCCCGGCACCCG
>NZ_BAAALD010000028.1:53692-83668 GCF_039528095.1 Kitasatospora arboriphila | reverse complement strand
GCCGCCCCCCTCTGGCGTTCGCGCAGGCGGATCGCTGACGGCGGGTCAGCTCCCTACACCGGCCTAGGTCTAGACCTCAAGATAACGGCGGCGTGACAGTCGTCACTTATCCGTTCTTGAGATCGGACACCCGGCGCCCCCTCCCAGCAGGAGGGGATTTAATATATAAAATTGCACATGCATTCCCGGTAATTCCCCCCACCCCCACCAGCCCCATCGGGAATGGCCGATTCCGGCATGCCGAAGGGCCGTCCCCCCGACCCGGCGGAGTCGGGGACACGGCCCTTCGGGAAAACCCCTGAGACCTGTCAGGCCTCGGTTCGCTGAGCCGGAATCCCGGCCAGCAGGGCACGCACCTCGGCCTCACGGTAGCGGCGGTGGCCGCCCAGCGTGCGAATGGACGTGAGCTTGCCTGCCTTGGCCCAGCGAGTGACCGTCTTGGGGTCAACGCGGAACATGGTGGCAACCTCCGCCGGCGTGAGCAGAGGTTCAGCGTCAGGGGTACGAGCGGTCATGAGCGGCCTCCTCGGGAGAACCGAACCAGGGCGGTTCTATCCTTCAAATTCTGCACCTTGACCCGCGATGCCCGAAATGGCACACACGGACCGAGTCGGTTATAGGACGAACGGCTTGTCCTGATGTCTACAACTACACCATCCGTCCAGCCCCATCGGCCAAACCGCCTAAATTGGCCCCTCAGGGGTTCAAGCGAGACGGATGGCCATGGACCATCTCATAACGGACAGTCACGATTGTGTGACATCCGGTGACGAGACGACCAGACCCTCCGCTTCCCCACAAAGTACGCACCACCGTCAGATCGACCCAGAAGTGGACACACCAGGTTGAACTTGGGCTGGTTGTCCCATTTTTGCATATAGGGGTAAGTTCGCGTCAACGGTGAGTAGTGTCACGTTCCTGGGGGATTGACCGGCTCGGGACCTCGGCCCACGAGGGAAGGGCCGGAGGTCCCTCCTTCCCTTACCCCCGTCCGACCTCCGGCTACCCGGCCCCGGTGACCCGGTGTCAGCTGGCGTACCGCAGGGCCAGCACCCGGCGCCAACGGGCCGTCACCGCCTCGTACGCCCGCGCCGCCGCCTCGGTGTCCCCGGCCCGGAGCGCGCCGATCCCGGCCTCGATCTCGGCCACCGAGCGCTCCGCCGCCAGCCCCTCGGCACCGAGCAGGTGCACCAGGCCCCCGTAGTCGAGCTCCACCAGCGAGCGCGGGTGGAACTCCTCCAGCCACCGGCCGACCTGCTCCACACCCAGCACCAGCTCGCCGCCGGGCCCGCTCCGCGAGCCCGGCACCGCCGTCCGCAGCGCCCGGTAGCCGCGGGCCACCCGTCGGCGCGCCTGCGCCATCGGCGTCAGGTAGAAGAGGGAGGCCGGCACCGGCCGGTCCCCGGCCGCCCCTCCCGGCCCCGCCGGGACGAAGTGCCGGTCCTCCTCGCCGAACGGCAGGCACCAGCGCACCGGCACCTCCCAGCGGGAGGTGAGGATCCACGGCCGGGCGTCCGGGTGCGCCGTCCGCCAGCGCGCCTGGTCGGCCTCCGCCTCGGCCCGGACGGCGGGCGGCAGCACGGTGTCCAGCAGGAAGGCCGGCAGTGCCGCGCGGAGCTCGTCCATCGCCTGCCAGCTGCGCAGCCGGGTCGTCCACGGGCAGATGTAGGTGACCCGGTCGACGACCCGCACCAGCGCCCGCCCGCTCTCCCGGTCGGGCAGCGCCCCCGGGGTCCGTCCGGCCAGCTCCGCCAGGGCCTGCCGCTGCTCGGCCAGGGCGGCCGCGGCGACCGGTTCGGCGGCCCCGTCGGCGTCCGGGCCGTGCTCCGCCGCGTACGCCTGCCAGCGGGACCGCTCCGGCTCCGGATAGGCGGCCAGCGGCTCGTACACCCGCAGCTGGGCGGCGTAGGGCGGGAGCACCGAAGTGCGCACGGCGGTCACACCCGGCATCGTCGCACGGCCCGGGGGCCGCCGGGGAGGGTGCCGTCCGGGCCCTCCGGTCGTTATGTCCATGGGACCGTCAGGGGGCAGATCGTGCGACGGCCCCGGGGCTAGGCTTCGACCAGACGCCCGCACCACCGCCGCGGGCCCACGAATACTGGAGTCACCACAGTGACCGACGTACACACCGCGTCCGCCGCGCACCCCGCATCAGGAGTGCTCAGCAGGATCTTCGCGACCGGGCAGGACGCTGCCCCCGGTGACGGCCACGAGCAGGTCGTCCTCTGCCACGACCGGTCGACCGGTCTCAAGGCGATCATCGCCATCCACTCCACCGCGCTGGGCCCCGCGCTCGGCGGCACCCGCTTCCACCAGTACGACTCCGAGGAGGAGGCGCTGGAGGACGCGCTGCGGCTGTCCCGCGGCATGAGCTACAAGAACGCGCTGGCCGGCCTGGACCTCGGCGGCGGCAAGGCCGTGATCATCGGCAACCCGGCCCCCGGCGCGGAGGGCGGTGACAAGAACGAGGCGATGCTCCGCGCGTACGGCCGCTTCGTCGAGTCCCTGCAGGGCCGCTACGTCACCGCGTGCGACGTGGGCACCTACGTCCAGGACATGGACGTGGTGGCCCGCGAGACCCGCTTCGTCACCGGCCGCTCCCCCGAGTACGGCGGCGCGGGCGACTCCTCGGTGCTGACCGCCTTCGGCGTCTTCCAGGGCATGCGCGCCTCGGCCAAGGCCCGCTGGGGCCAGCCGACCCTGCGCGGCAAGCGGGTCGGCGTCGCCGGCGTCGGCAAGGTCGGCCACTACCTCGTCGGCCACCTGGTCGCGGACGGCGCCACCGTGGTGGTCACGGACGTCTCCGAGGCGGCCGTGAACCGGGTGCGCGCGGCCCACCCGGAGGTCGAGGTCGCCGGCGACACCGCCGCGCTGCTGCAGTCCGGCCTGGACGTCTACGCGCCCTGCGCCCTGGGCGGCGCGCTGGACGACGCGACCGTCGCGGTGCTCGGTGCGGCCGGCACCGCGGTCGTCTGCGGCGCGGCCAACAACCAGCTGGCGCACGCCGGCGTGGAGAAGGACCTGGCCGACCGCGGCATCCTCTACGCGCCGGACTACCTGGTGAACTCGGGCGGCGTCATCCAGGTCGCCGACGAGATCGAGGGCTTCAACTTCGAGCGCGCCAAGAACAAGGCGACCAAGATCTTCGACACCACCCTGGAGATCTTCACCCGCGCCGCCGCGGACGGCGTGCCGCCGGCGGTCGCCGCCGACCGGCTCGCGGAGAAGCGGATGCGCGAGGTGAGTGCTCTGCGCTCGATCCTGCTCCCGGGCGCCCGCCGGTCCTGATCGTCCGCGTGCGGTGGTCCGGAGGGGGCGGAGCGACTCCGCCCCCCTCCGGATCACAATGTGGAACCGGATTCTCACTTCGTAGCCCGATCGGGCGATACCGAACCCTCTGGCGAGGGATAATCGGAACCGTAACGACGGGCCCGGGTACGCTCCGGGCAGCCTGCAGAAGCCCGAGAAACCTCCTGTGACCTGGAAAGACCCGGTTTCGGAGGTTGGCCGTGCGCGCCACGTCACACGCGCGACGTACCGTCCGGCGGCGGAAACAGGTACCGTTAATGCTCCAAGGGACGGCTCTCCCACTCCGGGCAGGCCGCTCCTGATCATGAACACGTGTCAGACTCGGGGCCGTGAGCCCCATCGTTGAGGGGGTCGACCCATGGGGCGCGGCCGGGCCAAGGCCAAGCAGACGAAGGTCGCCCGCGAGCTGAAGTACAACAGCGGCGGGTTCGACGCGAACCGTCTGTCTCATGAGCTGGGCGTATCTCCGTCCACCGCGATCGAGCCTGAGCCGATCGAGGACGACGAGGACGACCCCTACGCGGCGTATGCGGATCTCTACGCCGACGAGGACGAGGACGACGAGGACTCCGCCGACAACGGACACTCCCGCCGCCGAGCCTGACAGCACGCACGAGACCGGCCCGGCGCTCATCGAGCGCCGGGCCGCTCTTCGGCGTGTCCGCGGCCGTAACGGGGCTCCAGGGGCCTCCTGGGCCCCGGTGGGCCCGCCCGTGCCGGGCGGGCCCACCGGACGGGCTCAGGCGAGGGTGAAGCCCTCGTAGGAGTTGTAGAGCGCGGCGCCGCCGTCGTGCTCGTCGGTGCGCTCGACGACGTCGCCCAGCAGCCAGGCCTCGACGCCGCGGTCCTCCAGCAGCGCGAGGACGACGTCCACCGAGGACGGCGGGACGACGGCGACCATGCCGACGCCCATGTTGAGGGTCTTCTCGATCTCCAGCGCCTTCATGCCGCCGACCTTGGCCACGGTCTGGAAGACCGGCATCGGCGTCCAGGTGCCGCGGTCCAGGCGGGCGTGCAGGCCGTCCGGGATCACCCGAGCCAGGTTGGCCGCCAGGCCGC
This sequence comes from Kitasatospora arboriphila, assembly GCF_039528095.1. NCBI lineage: Bacteria > Bacillati > Actinomycetota > Actinomycetes > Kitasatosporales > Streptomycetaceae > Kitasatospora > Kitasatospora arboriphila. The sequence goes on along the minus strand of NZ_BAAALD010000028.1, from coordinate 79,300 downwards.
CGCCGGTGACGTGCGAGAAGGCGTGGATCTCGGTGGCGCGGGCCAGCGCCAGGCAGTCCAGCGAGTAGATCCGGGTGGGCTCCAGCAGCTCCTCGCCGAGGGTGCGGCCGAACTCCTCGACCTGGCGGTCGAGCTTCCAGCCGGCCTGGTTGAGCAGCACGTGGCGGACCAGCGAGTAGCCGTTGGAGTGCAGGCCCGAGGCGGCCATCGCGATGACCACGTCGCCGGCCCGGACGCGCTCGGCGCCGAGCAGGGCGTCCGCCTCGACGACACCGGTGCCGGCGCCCGCGACGTCGTACTCGTCCGGGCCGAGCAGGCCCGGGTGCTCGGCGGTCTCGCCGCCGATGAGCGCGCAGCCGGCCAGGGCGCAGCCCTCGGCGATGCCCTTGACGATCTGGGCGACCCGCTCCGGGACGACCTTGCCGACGCAGATGTAGTCGGTCATGAACAGCGGCTCGGCGCCGCAGACCACCAGGTCGTCGACGACCATGCCGACCAGGTCGTGGCCGATGGTGTCGTGCTTGTCCATGGCCGAGGCGAGGGCGACCTTGGTGCCGACGCCGTCGGTGGCGGTGGCCAGCAGCGGGCGCTCGTAGCGCTTGAAGGCGGAGGCGTCGAAGAGCCCGGCGAAGCCGCCGAGGCCACCGACCACCTCGGGGCGGTTCGCCTTCTTCACCCACTGCTTCATGAGCTCGACGGCGCGGTCGCCGGCCTCGATGTCGACACCTGCGGCGGCGTAGGTCGCGCCGCCCTCGTTGCTGGTCACCTTGGTGTGGCCCTTTCAGAAACGGTTAAACCCGTGGGGGCGCGGGGTCTGCGCGGTCGGCCGGGCGGCTCCGTGGAGCGCCCGGCCGCGCAGTGCCCCGCGCCCCGGGTGGTACATCGTGCTACGGCCGACGGAGCGCGTCCGCCGCGCCGTGCCCGCCGATCAGGGACTGGACGCCGTCCAGGTCGCTGGTCGGCTTGCCGCGGACGGCCGGCGGCTGCTGGCTGCCGGCGATCTCGGCCTCCAGGAGCAGCTTGCCGAGCAGGGCCGGGTCCGGCAGCTCCATCGGGTACTCGCCGTCGAAGCAGGCCCGGCAGAGCCTGTCCTTGGGCTGCTTGGTGGCCTCGATCATGCCGTCGATCGAGATGTACGCCAGCGAGTCGGCACCGAGCGTGCGGCCGATCTCCTCGATGGTCATGCCGTTGGCGATCAGCTCCGCGCGGGTGGCGAAGTCGATGCCGAAGAAGCACGGCCACTTGACCGGCGGCGAGGAGATCCGGATGTGGACCTCGGCGGCGCCCGCCTCGCGGAGCATCTTGACCAGGGCGCGCTGGGTGTTGCCGCGGACGATGGAGTCGTCCACGACCACCAGGCGCTTGCCCCGGATGACCTCCTTGAGCGGGTTGAGCTTGAGCCGGATGCCGAGCTGGCGGATGGTCTGGCTGGGCTGGATGAAGGTGCGGCCCACGTAGGCGTTCTTCACCAGGCCGGAGCCGTAGGGGATGCCGCTGGCCTCGGCGTAGCCGATGGCGGCCGGCGTACCGGACTCCGGGGTCGCTATCACCAGGTCGGCCTCGACGGGCGCCTCGGCGGCCAGCTTGCGCCCCATCTCCACGCGGGAGAGGTGCACGTTGCGGCCGGCGATGGTGGTGTCGGGGCGGGCCAGGTAGACGTACTCGAAGACGCAGCCCTTGGGCTTGGCCTCGGCGAAGCGCGAGGTGCGCATCCCCTGCTCGTCGACGGCGATGAGCTCGCCGGGCTCGACCTCGCGGATGAACGAGGCGCCAACGATGTCGAGGGCCGCCGTCTCGGAGGCGACCACCCAGCCGCGCTCCAGCCGGCCGAGCACCAGCGGGCGGATGCCCTGCGGGTCGCGGGCGGCGTAGAGCGTGTGCTCGTCCATGAAGACGAGCGAGAAGGCGCCCTTGACCTGGGGCAGGACCTTCCGGGCGGTCTCCTCGATGGAGAGGTCCGGGTGGCCGGCGAGCAGCGCGGTCACCAGGTCGGTGTCGTTGGTCGCGGCCGTTCGCCCGGAGCGGGAGACGTGCTCCTCGCCGGGCAGCTCGGCGACCATCGCCGCCAGTTCGGCGGTGTTCACCAGGTTTCCGTTGTGGCCGAGGGCCAGCGACCCGTGAACGGTCGCCCGGAAGGTCGGCTGGGCGTTCTCCCAGACCGACGAACCTGTTGTCGAGTAGCGGGCATGTCCGACGGCGATGTGCCCGTGCAACGACCCCAGGGAGGTCTCGTCGAAGACCTGGGAGACGAGTCCCATGTCCTTGAAGACGAGAATCTGGGAGCCGTTGCTCACTGCGATGCCCGCGGATTCCTGACCGCGGTGCTGCAGGGCATAGAGGCCGAAGTACGTGAGCTTGGCGACCTCCTCGCCGGGAGCCCAGACACCGAAGACGCCGCAAGCGTCCTGGGGGCCTTTCTCGCCGGGAAGAAGATCGTGGTTGAGTCGTCCGTCACCACGTGGCACGTCTTCGAGTCTAGGACAGTTCCGTACGCCTTCCCGAACAGGGGAGCCGCGGATTATTGGCCGAACCGACGGCAACGCGCGTAGACAAAACCCCTTACACCGCGCGCCATTTCTCCGACGCGTTTTCCGGCGATCGGCGCACTCCCTTGTCACGCGCGCTCTTCGGGGCGCGGACCCGCCTGACGGGGCGTCGGCCACCGGGGTCCGGCGTGATCCTGCTCACCCGGCGGGCAGCAGCAGTGCCCAGGCCCCCGGATACACCGTCCACGTCCGATGCCGGACCGGCCCGACGGGGCAGCCGTCGGCGCTGTAGCCGAAGCTCCGGCCGGCCACGCTGAGCGCGGCGGCGCGCAGCCGGCGCTCCGCTCCCGCGGTGCGGATGACCAGCTCCAGCTCGCCCCCGGCCGGCCTGGCCTCCAGCAGCCGGATCCGCTCGTGGACGTCGGCGAGCAGCCGTCCGTCCGCTTCGACCCGCATCGGGGTGGACTCCGGGTCGGGAACGGTCGCCTGGTCGGGCGCAGCCCGTTTCGCCCATAGCGAACGTAGTGACGGCAGGGCCCGGCGGGGCTCCGCGCCGATCCGCAACTCGGTGAGCACCACCCCGCCGCCGTCGTCCACCACCAGGTCGAGCTTGCGCGGGGCGCCCCCGAGCACCGCCCGGGCGGCGGCCACCGGCTGCTCCGGCACCCCGAGCGCGCGGCAGGCGAGGACGGCGCCGGCCGGGCCGACCGGAACCACCCCCACCGGATCCGTGCCCAGGTCACGCTGCCGGTGGAGGGCCTGCAGCACCTTGTGCACGGCCTGGTCGGAGCCGATCACGACCGGTCTGCGACGGCCCCGGTGGGACAGCACGCGGTCGAGTTCGGACCGGCTCTCGGGCAGCACGACCTTCGCGTCGGCGCCTCCGCACAGCACGTCCCGGGCGATCCGCACCGACTCGCCGTCGGCCCGTCCGGCCGCCGGGTCGACCAGTACCAGCAGCGGCTCCCCCGCACCGCGTCCGTCGGGGCGGGATGCGGGCGTGGACAGGGACGACACGACCGGTCCTTCCTCAGGTAATCTCTCGGTGCAAGAGCCCCTTGCGCTATTGCGCCAGGGGCTTCGTCTATCTCGGGGCAGACTGCGGTCTTCGGCAGGATGCCCCAACCGGAAGGGGTGTACGCCTGTGCCGGCACTCGTGCTCGTTGGCGCCCAGTGGGGAGACGAGGGCAAGGGGAAGGCTACTGACCTCCTCGGTGGCTCCGTCGACTACGTCGTCCGCTACCAGGGCGGCAACAACGCCGGTCACACGGTGGTCATCGGCGACCAGAAGTATGCCCTCCACCTGCTGCCTTCCGGCATCCTCAGCCCGAACGTGACCCCGGTCATCGGCAACGGCGTCGTGATCGACCCGGGCGTGCTGCTCTCCGAGCTGCAGGGCCTGAACGAGCGCGGCATCGACACCTCCAAGCTGCTGATCTCGGGCAACGCCCACCTGATCACGCCGTACCACCGCACCCTGGACAAGGTCACCGAGCGCTTCCTCGGCAAGCGCCGGATCGGCACCACCGGCCGCGGCATCGGCCCGACCTACGCGGACAAGATCAACCGCGTCGGCATCCGGGTGCAGGACCTCTTCGACGAGTCGATCCTCCAGCAGAAGATCGAGGCGGCGCTGCACGACAAGAACCAGATCCTGGTCAAGCTCTACAACCGCCGCGCCATCCCGGCCGAGCTGGTGCTGGAGGAGTACCTCGGCTACGCCGAGAAGATCCGCCCGTTCCTGGCCGACACCACCCTCGTCCTGGACGAGGCGCTGAAGGCCGGCAAGGTCGTCCTGCTGGAGGGCGGCCAGGGCACCCTGCTGGACGTCGACCACGGCACGTACCCCTTCGTGACCTCGTCGAACCCGACCTCCGGCGGCGCCTGCACCGGTTCCGGCATCGGCCCGACCAAGATCGACCGGGTCATCGGCATCCTCAAGGCGTACACCACCCGCGTCGGCTCGGGCCCCTTCCCGACCGAGCTGCTCGACGAGGACGGCGAGGCGCTGCGCCGGATCGGCGGCGAGCGCGGTGTCACCACCGGCCGCGACCGCCGCTGCGGCTGGTTCGACGCGGTGATCGCCCGCTACGCCACCCGCGTCAACGGCCTCACCGACTTCTTCCTGACCAAGCTGGACGTGCTCACCGGCTGGGAGCAGATCCCGGTCTGCGTGGCGTACGAGATCGACGGCCGCCGGGTCGAGGAGCTCCCCTACAACCAGTCGGACTTCCACCACGCGAAGCCGGTCTACGAGACCCTCCCGGGCTGGAGCGAGGACATCTCGAAGGCCCAGACCTTCGCCGACCTGCCGAAGAACGCGCAGGCCTACGTGAAGGCCCTGGAGGAGATGTCCGGGGCGCCGATCTCGGCGATCGGCGTCGGCCCCGGCCGCACCGAGACCATCCAGATCAACTCCTTCCTGTAGGACTCGCGCCCGGACCCGTCCGGGACGCCTCGGGGACACCCGCCGGAGGGCCCCGCACCGAGCTCGGTGCGGGGCCCTTCCGCATTTCCCGAGATCATTGCACTAGTGCAGAAGTGGATTGCTCCTAGTGCATAACGGGTCTAGGGTCGGCGGCATGACCGCGAAGCTGCCCGCCCCGACCGTCCTGACCGGCCGCCACGTCCGGCTGGAACCGCTGACCCCGGAGCACGTGCCGGACCTCTTCGCCGCGAGCGGCGGCGACGAGGAGGTGTGGCGCTGGCTGCCGTACGAGGCGCCGGCCACCGAGGAGGCGATGGCCGCGAACATCGCCGGCCGGCTCGCCGACGCAGCCTCGGGCGGCTGCGTCCCGTTCGCCGTGGTCTCCACCGCGGACGGCCGGGCGGTCGGCGTCACCTGCTACCTCGACTTCAGTGCGCGCGACGAGCTGGTGGAGATCGGCGGCACCTGGTACGCCCGGCGGGTCTGGCGCACCGCGGTGAACACCGAGTCCAAGCTGCTGCTGCTCACCCACGCCTTCGAGGAGCTCGGCATGGGCCGCGTCACCTGGAAGACCGACCACCTCAACGAGCGCTCGCAGAACGCGATCCGCCGCCTCGGCGCCCGGCACGAGGGCACCCTGCGCCGCCACCGCCGCCGGCCGGACGGCAGCTGGCGCGACAGCGTCTACTTCTCGATGCTCCACGACGAGTGGCCCGCGGCGAAGGCCCGGCTGACGGAGCGGCTGGCCGAGGGCTGAGCCGCCGCCCGCGGCAACGGCAGGCGGCCGGCACCCCGGTGGTCGGGGTGCCGGCCGCGTGCGGGCCGCTCGGGCGGGCTCAGGCGATCGACGCGGCGACGATGGCGGCGACCGAGAGGTTGCAGGCGGCGGTCACCCAGACCGCCGGGTGCGGCTCGGGGTCGACCAGCACCTCGCCGAGCTTGCCCGGGGTCAGCAGGTCCACCAGCCAGAACGCGGCGGCCATCAGCACCAGGCCGAGCAGGCCGAAGAGCGCGGTCGCGGCCAGGCCCTTCCCGAACTCGTCGTAGGTGTACATGATCGCGGTGAAGACGATGCCGCCGATGCCGATCAGCGCGGAGCTGAGCACCACGGCGGCGTTGCGGTTGCGCTCCAGCCAGATCTGCCGGCCGAGCTTGCCCGGCGTCAGGGCGTCGACCAGGCCCACGCCGAGCAGCAGCAGCACCAGGCCCACGGCGCCGTAGGCGGCGGCCACGCCGAGGCCGTGGACGATGTCGTTCATGCTGCTCCCCCAGGGCGGAGTGCCACGCCAGGTGCCACCCGAAGTGTCAAGGACCGGCAAAAGATATCCCATGGTTCCGGTGCTGGGGAGCCTTAAGTACGATCACCCGTCATGACGCAGACCGACCCCTCCTCCGCCCGCCGCCGCTCGGGCGTCGTCGCCCTCGGCATGGTGGGGACGCTGGCGCTGGCCCTCACCGGCTGCTCCACGTCCGGCGGCAGCGCACCCCGGCGCTGCGTCGACCCCGGCACCCTCAAGGTGCTCGACGACCACTCCTGCTCCACCGGCACCACCGCGGCCGCCGGCCGCTGGTACTACTGCGGCTCCGGCTCGCTGACCGCCGCCGGCGGCACCTTCGACAAGGCCGCCACCAAGCGCGGCGGCTTCGGCTGCCCGAGCGGCAGCTCCGGCTCGAGCGGGGGCTGACCGCGATGCGCCGCCGCACCGTCGAACCGCGGCCGGGCTGGCAGGCCGCGGTCGAGGCCCAGGGCCTGATCTACGCCGTCTGCGAGGACCCGCGCAACCCCGGCACCGAGTACGCGTACTGGGACGAGAGCGCCTACTACGAGTTCTCGCTGCCGGAGGTCGAGGCGCTGGAGGAGGTGGTCGAGGAACTCCACGGGATGTGCCTGGAGGCCGCCGACCACGTGGTGCGGACGGGCCGGTTCGCCGACTACGGCATCACCGACCCGCGGCTCGCCGAGGTGATCGCCACCTCGTGGCGGCGGCGCGAGGAACAGCCGTCCCTGTACGGGCGGTTCGACCTGGCGTACGACGGCACCGGCCCGGCCAAGATGTTCGAGTACAACGCGGACACCCCGACCTCGCTGATCGAGGCCGCCAGCCCGCAGTGGTTCTGGATGGAGGAGCGCTTCCCCGAGGCGGACCAGTGGAACTCGCTGCACGAGCGGCTGGTCGCCGCCTGGAGCCGGCAGAAGGACCTGCTGCCGCCCGGCCCGGTGCACTTCGCGCACTCCCGCGGCGACTTCGAGGGCGAGGACTGGATGACCACCCTCTACCTCCAGGAGACCGCCGAGCAGGCCGGCCTGGAGACGGTGTCGATCGCCGTGGAGGACATCGGCCTGGACGGGCTGACCGGCCGGTTCGTCGACCTGCAGCACCGCTACATCCGCTCCGCGTTCAAGCTGTACCCGTGGGAGTGGCTGGCGCAGGACGAGTTCGGCGCCCAGCTGCTGGCCACCGTCGACCTCGGCGGCTCCACCGGCTCCACGCTGTGGATCGAGCCGCCGTGGAAGATGCTGCTCTCCAACAAGGCGCTGCTGGCGGTGCTGTGGGAGCTGTACCCCGGCCACCCCAACCTGCTGCCGGCCTACCTGGACGGGCCGCGCGAGCTCGTCGCCACCGGGTACGCGGCCAAGCCGCTGCTCGGCCGGGAGGGTTCGGGCGTGCGGATCGTGGAGCCGGGCGGGGACGAGACCCTGCTGCCGGCCTGGGCCGGCGACCCGGACCGCTACGGCGACGAGGGCTTCTGCTACCAGCAGCTCTGCCCGCTGCCGGTGTTCGACGGCAACCAGCCGGTGCTGGGCGCCTGGGTGGTGGACGGCGAGGCCGCCGGGCTCGGCATCCGCGAGACGCACGACTCGCCGATCACCCACGTCGGCGCGCGCTTCCTGCCGCACGTCATCGTCTGAGCACCGGCCGGGCCGCGGCGGGGGCGGTCGGCGCCCGCNCACCCGACGGAGCGTCAGGCGTTGTGCTCGACCATCCGGTCCAGGCAGACGGCGACGGCGAGCAGCAGCGGCACGTCCGCGCCGTCCGCGATCTCCACGCCGTAGGTGTCGCGGATCCGGAACCACTTGCGGGAGATCTCGGCGACCGTCCCGCCGTCGGACTCGACCTTGTACTCCTTGTCGATGAGGTCGCCGTGCACCTCCAGCTCGCCGCCGGCCTCCAGCTCCACCAGGTACTTGTCGCGGAACGGCGTGAAGAGCTTCTTGCGGACGGTCGCGACGGTGTCGCCCTCGGCGTTCTCGATCCGCATCGCGTCGCGGACGGTGAGCACCTTCTCCTTGATCACGGCGACCACGGTGCCGGACGGGTCCTGCAGCTCGAAGGTGTCGCGCAGCCGCAGCACCTTGCCGTCCACCAGGAAGGCCTTCTCGCCGTCGCCGTCCTCGATCCAGTAGTCGTCGCCGACCGCGAACAGCCGTTCCTTGACCACGTACTTCATGCCTGCCTGCTTCCCTCGACGGACACTGCCGAGCACATCGTGCCGGACGCCGGGCCGCAGGTCAGCCCTCGGCCGCGCGGCGGGGCGCGGAGACCGGCCGTCCGGGTGCCGTCAGTCCGCGGCGGGCCGGGCGCGCAGCCGGCGCAGCATCCGGGCGTCCTGGAAGCCGACCGCGCGGGCGGCCGACTCGACGGTGGCGCCCTGGCCGATCAGGTGCTCGGCGTGCTCCAGCCGCAGCTGCTGCTGGTAGCGCAGCGGGGTGAGGCCGGTCGCCTCGGTGAAGCGCCGGGTGAGGGTCCGTTCGCTGACGCCGGCGCCGGCGGCGAGCCCCGTGAGCAGCAGCGGGTCGGTGAACCGGGCGTCGATGACGTCCTGCACCCGGTGCACGGCGTCGCTGAGGTGGGCACGGTGCCGCAGCATCGCGCTGTCCTGCTGCTCGTCCCCGTTGCGGCGGGTGTGGACGACCATCGTGCGGGCCACCTGGGCGGCGACGTACGGGCCGTGGCGGACGGCCAGCAGGTGCAGTGCCAGGTCGATCCCGCTGGCGATCCCGGCGGAGGTGAGGACGCTGCCGTCCTGGACGAACAGCACGTCGGGGACGACGGAGGCCCGCGGGTAGCGGCGGGCGAGCTCGTCCTGGAGGTCGTGGTGGGTGGTGCAGCGGCGGCCGTCCAGCAGGCCGGCCCGGCCGAGTGCGTCCGCGCCGGAGCAGATGCTCGCCACCGTGCCGCCGGCGGTGTGGTGGGCGACCACCCGCTCCAGGGTCTCCCGGGTGAACACCGGCCCGGTCGGCAGGCTCGGCGAGCGCCAGCCCGGGACGACCACCAGGTCGCCGGCGGCCAGCTCGGGCCACCGGGTGGCGGCCTTCAGCCCGATGCCCTGCGCGGTGGTGACGTCCTCCTGCTCGGCCACGTACCCGATCTCCCAGGTGTGGCCGAGGTCGGCCGCCGCGGAGAACACCTGGGCCGGACCGGCGAGGTCCAGCAGGTGCAGCCGCGGCGCCAGCAGGAAGACCACCCTGGTCACGATCCGGTCAGCTCCTCCACGGTGGCGATCCGGGCGAAGCGCCGTGCGAGGGCGTACTCGGTCCGCGCGATGATCTCGTCGGTGGACAGGGTACGCGGGTCGGCGAGGACCTCCGCCAGGCTGCGGCCGGCCGGGGCGTCCCGGTGCTCGATCGGGTGGGTGGCGGTGGCGTCGGTGACGAACACGACCTGGTAGCCGAGGTCGGAGGCGACCCGGGCGGTGGTCTCGCAGCACTGCTCGGTGCGGATCCCGCTGACCACCACCTCGCCGATGCCGTGCCGGGTGAGCTGCTGCTGCAGGTTGGTGGTGGTGAAGGCGTTGTGCGAGGTCTTGGTGAGGACGGGCTCGCCGTCCTCGGGCTTGAGGCCGTCCATCAGCCGGACGTGGCCGGACTCCGGGTCGAAGGGGGTGCCGCTGCCCGGGTCGGTGTGCAGGATCCACACCACGAGGTCGCCCTTCTCCCGGGCGGCGGCGACCAGCCGGCCGACCTTGTCGGCGATCCCCGGGTCGGAGACGGCCTCCCAGTTGGGCAGGCGGCGGAAGGACTCCTGGACGTCGATCACGACGAGTGCGCTCTTCATGTCCTCCATGGTGGCCGCCGGCGGGCCCGCGCCCCAGACATGATCACGCCCCGCACCGGAACGATCCGGTCACCGGCCGGGGCGGTCCGGCTCAGCCGGTCAGGTGCCAGAGCAGCCGGTAGTAGGCCGTCCGCTCCGCGTCCGGTGCGATGCCGTAGGCGTCCAGCAGCGGCCGCTCCCAGCCCGGGCCGTAGTTCCACACGGTGCTCCAGGTGGCGACGGCGAGGTCGGCCCAGCGGTCGGCGACGCCGAGCGTGCCCAGGTCGACGTGGCCGCTCGGCCGGCCGTCCTCGCCGACCAGGGTGTTGGGCGCGCAGGCGTCGCCGTGGCAGACCACCGGCCCGTCGGGCGGCGGGACGTCGGCGAGGGCGGCCAGCGCCCGGTCGACGGTGCGAAAGCGGGGCAGTTCCTCCGGCCAGTCCGCCAGGGAGGTCCGGCCGGCCGCGGCACGGGCGCGGGCGGCCTCCAGCCGCGGCCCGGCGGACCAGTCGAACGGGCAGTCGGCGGCGGGCAGCGCCTCGTGCAGGGCGCGCAGCCCCTCGCCGACGGCCCGCACCGCGGCGGCGGGCTCGCGCAGCCAGCGCCCGTCCACCGCCGAGCGGCCGGGCAGGCCGGCCGTGACCAGCCAGGAGCCCTCGTCGTCGGCGCCCTCGTCGAGCACCTGCGGCACCGCGGCGTGGCGGGCCGCCCAGCGCAGCCGTACCGCCTCCGCCGTGAAGGTGCCGCGGCCGGCCGGCAGCCACTTCACGAACTGCCGCCGGCCGTCCGCCCCGATTTGGAAGGTCAGCCCGCCGAGCGTGTTGCGCCACACGGCCCGCACCGGCCGGCCCCGCGCGAACCCGGTGACGAACGACGGCACCTCGACCGGCCCCGAGGGCGTACTGGCGATGATCACCGGATCATTCTCGCCCCCCGCCGCCCGGGACCGGAATGGTTCTCACGCGCATCGGGTTTGATTGGGGCATGGCTTCTCGTGCACGTGTACGCGCCCCCGAACTGGTGGGCAAGGGCGGATGGCTCAACACCGGCGGCAAGGACCTGTCGCTGGCCGACCTCCGCGGCAAGATCGTCATCGCCGACTTCTGGACCTTCTGCTGCATCAACTGCCTCCACGTCCTGGACGAACTCCGGGAGCTGGAGGAGAAGCACCGCGACACGGTGGTGATCGTCGGAGTCCACTCGCCGAAGTTCGTCCACGAGGCCGACCACCGCGCGGTGGTCGACGCGGTGGCCCGGTACGAGGTGCACCACCCGGTGCTGGACGACCCGGAGCTCGCCACCTGGAAGCAGTACGCGGTGCGGGCCTGGCCGACGCTGGTGGTGATCGACCCCGAGGGGTACGTCGTCGCGCAGCACGCCGGCGAGGGCCACGCGCACGCGATCGCCGCCCTGGTCGAGGAGCTGGAGGCCGAGCACGCCGCCAAGGGCACGCTGCGCCGCGGCGACGGCCCGTACGTGGCGCCCGAGCCGCAGGCCGGCGACCTGAAGTTCCCGGGCAAGGCGGTGCGGCTGCCGGACGGCCACTACTTGGTGGCCGACTCCGGGCACCACTCGCTGGTGGAGCTGGCCGAGGACGGCGAGACGGTGCTGCGTCGGATCGGCGACGGCGAGCGCGGCCTGGTGGACGGCGCCGCGCCGCGGTTCAGCGAGCCGCAGGGCCTCGCCCTCGTCCCGGCGGGCCTCGACCTCGGCTACGACGTGGTGGTGGCGGACACCGTGAACCACGCACTGCGCGGCCTGCGGCTCGCCGACGGCAGCGTCACCACGCTGGCCGGCACCGGCCGGCAGTGGTGGCAGGGGTCGGCGACCGCCGGCCCGGCCCGCGAGGTCGACCTCTCCTCGCCCTGGGACGTCGCCTGGTTCGACGGCCGGGTGTGGATCGCCATGGCGGGCGTGCACCAGCTGTGGGCCTTCGACCCGGCGGCCGGCACGGTCGCCGTCGCGGCCGGCACCACCAACGAGGGCCTGGTCGACGGCCCGGTGGCCGAGGCCTGGTTCGCCCAGCCGTCGGGCCTGACGGTGTCCGCGGACGGCGAGCGGCTCTGGGTGGCCGACTCGGAGACCTCGGCGGTGCGCTGGGTTTCACGTGAAACAGGTTCGGTGCACACCGCGGTCGGCACCGGCCTGTTCGACTTCGGCCACCGCGACGGCGCCGCCGACCAGGCGCTGCTGCAGCACCCGCTGGGCGTCACCGTGCTGCCGGACGGCTCGGTCGCGATCAGCGACACCTACAACCACGCGCTGCGCCGCTTCGACCCGGAGACCGGCGAGGTGACCACCCTCGCCACGGACGTCCGCGAGCCCTCCGGCGCCGTGGTCGTGGACGGCGACATCGTCGTGGTGGAGTCCGCCCGGCACCGGCTGACCCGGCTGCGCCTGCCCGAGGAGGCCGTCCGGGTCGAGTCGGTGGCGCACCGCACGCAGCGCGCCGCCACCGAGGTCGCCCCCGGGGCCCTGCGGCTGGACGTGGTCTTCCAGGCCCCGTCCGGGCAGAAGCTGGACGAGCGCTACGGCCCGTCGACCCGGCTGCTGGTCAGCTCCACCCCGCCGGAGCTGCTGCTCTCGGGCGAGGGCGCGGACACCGACCTCTCCCGCGAACTGGTGCTGAACGCGGCGGTCGCCGAGGGCGTGCTGCACGTGTCGGCGATGGCGGCGTCCTGCGACGACGACCCGGAGATCGAGTACCCGGCCTGCCACGTGCACCAGCAGGACTGGGGCGTGCCGGTGAAGCTCACCGCCGACGGCGTGAGCCGGCTGCCGCTGGTCCTCGCCGGCATGGAGTGACCGGACCGGAGTGAACGGCCCGGAGTGAACGGGGGCCGTCCGCGCGGCGGCCCCCACCGCCCGCGGACCGGCCCCCGGGGCCCCGGCTCAGCCCTCCAGGAACGCCTTGAGGGCGCTCGCCAGCAGGTACGGGTCCTCGGCGCCGCAGAGCTCGCGGGCGGAGTGCATGGAGAGCGCGGCGATGCCGCAGTCCACGGTGGTGATGCCGAGCCGCGCCGCGGTGATCGGGCCGATGGTGGTGCCGCAGGGCATGGCGTTGTTGGAGACGAAGGTCTGCCACGGCACGCCGGCCTTCTCGCAGGCGGCGGCGAACACGGCCCGGCCGACGCCGTCGGTGGCGTACCGGTTGTTGACGTTGACCTTCAGGATCGGGCCGCCGTTGGGCATCGGGTGGTGGCCCGGCTCGTGCCGCTCGCTGTAGTTGGGGTGCACGGCGTGCCCCATGTCGGAGGAGAGGCAGACGGTGCCGGCCAGCGCCCGGGCGCGGTCCTCGGTGGTGCCGCCGCGGGCGTACACGGTGCGCTCCAGTACGTTGCCGAGCAGCGGGCTCTGCGCGCCGGTGTCGGACTCGCTGCCGGTCTCCTCGTGGTCGAAGGCGGCGAGCACCGGGATGTACGCGAGCGGGGCGTCGCCGGTGGCGGCGGCGGCCAGCGCGGCGGTGCCGGCGTGCACCGAGAGCAGGTTGTCCAGCCGGGGGCCGGCCAGCAGTTCGCGGTCGCGGCCGAGGTAGGAGGCGGGCTGCACGTCGTGGGTCATGAGGTCCCAGCCGGCCACGTCGGCGGCGGCCACGCCGGCCCTGCCCGCCACGTACTCGAGGAGCGCGCCCTCGGTCACCTCGCCGATCCCCCAGATCGGGGTGAGGTGGCGCTGCTTGTCGAGCTTCAGGCCCTCGTTGACGGCGCGGTCCAGGTGGATCGCGAGCTGCGGGACGCGCAGCAGCGGCTCGTCGATCTGCACCAGCCGGGCGGTGCCGTCGCGCAGCGCGAGGCGGCCGGAGATGCCGAGGTCGCGGTCGAGCCAGGTGTTCAGCGGGACGCCGCCGTAGATCTCCACGGCGACCTGGCGCCAGCCGGAGGAGCCGGTGTCCGGGATCGGCTTGACCCGGAGGTTGGGCGAGTCGGTGTGGGTGCCGACCACCCGGAACGGCGTCTCGGGGCCCGCCCCCTCGGGCACGTACCAGGCGATCAGCGCGCCCCCGCGGATCAGGTACCGGCCGCCGGCCTCGGCCCCCCAGGCGTCGGTCTCCAGGACCCTGCGGAAGCCCGCCTTCTCCAGCCGCTCGGCCGACGCGGCCACGGCGTGGTAGGGCGAGGGTGCGGCGCCGAGGAAGGCGATCAGATCGTCGGTGTGCGTCCGGTCGAAGTGGGCCGGGCGGTCGGCGGTCGACATGCTGCTCCTGGGTTGAGGGAGGTCGGACGCCGGATGGGGGTACCGGGTCCGCATCTGAGCATATGCCCGTACACGGACATGACGCGGCGAACTCAAAAACGGTGACACAACGGTGAGAACACCGGGACACAGTGCATTCCCGACCGTCCGTCATGCCGCCCGTGACGTTCCGTTTGCCCGGTTCCGTCCTACGGTGAAACGCCGTGGGGCCCGGTCGGCGGACCGGGCCCCACGGCGTGAGGGTGTGTCAGGCAGACTTCAGGGGGCTCAGAAGGCCTCCTCCGCGAGCTCCATGATCTCGTTGTCCACGGCCTCCGCGATCAGGCGCTGCGGGGCGGTGGTGGGCAGGACGTTGCGGGCGAAGAAGCGGGCCGCGGCGACCTTGCCCCGGTAGAACGGGACGTCCTTCTCGGAGGCGCCGGCCTCCAGCTTGGCCAGCGCGACGGCGGCCTGGCGGAGCAGCAGCCAGCCGATGACGACGTCGCCGGAGACCAGCAGCAGGCGGGTGGCGTTGAGGCCGACCTTGTACATGTTGGTGACGTCCTGCTGGACGGCGGTCAGGTCGGCGAGCATCTTGCCGACGATCGCCTCCAGGTCGCCGGCGGCCTTGCCGAGCGCCTCGCGCTCGGCGGCCAGGGCGTCGCCGCCCTCGCCGGTGGCGATGAACTTCTGGATCTGCTCGGAGACGGCGGTGAGCGCCTGGCCGCCGTCCTTGACGATCTTGCGGAAGAAGAAGTCCTGGCCCTGGATGGCGGTGGTGCCCTCGTACAGGGTGTCGATCTTGGCGTCGCGGATGTACTGCTCGATCGGGTACTCCTGCAGGTAGCCGGAGCCACCGAAGGTCTGCAGGGACTGGGCGAGCTGCTCGTAGGACTTCTCCGAGCCGTAGCCCTTGACGATCGGCAGGAGCAGGTCGTTCAGGCGCTCGGCGGCCTCGTCGCTCTCGCCGCGCAGGCGGGCGGCCAGCACGTCGTCCTGGACGGAGGCGGTGTAGAGCACCAGGGCGCGCATGCCCTCGGCGTACGCCTTCTGCGTCATCAGCGAGCGGCGGACGTCGGGGTGGTGGGTGATGGTGACGCGCGGGGCGGTCTTGTCCAGGAAGTTGGCGATGTCCGCACCCTGCACGCGCTCCTTGGCGTACTCGAGGGCGTTCAGGTAGCCGGTGGACAGGGTGGCGATCGCCTTCGTGCCGACCATCATGCGGGCGAACTCGATGATCTTGAACATCTGGCGGATGCCGTCGACCTTCTCGCCGAGCAGCCAGCCCTTGGCCGGGTGCTTGGCGCCGAAGGTCATCTCGCAGGTGTTCGAGGCCTTGAGGCCCATCTTGTGCTCGACGTTGGTGGCGTAGACGCCGTTGCGCTCGCCGAGCTCGCCGGTCTCCCAGTCGAAGTCGTACTTCGGCACGATGTAGAGGCCGAGGCCCTTGGTGCCGGGCTTGCCGCCCTCGGGGCGGGCCAGCACCAGGTGGATGATGTTGTCGGACATGTCGTGCTCACCGGAGGTGATGAAGCGCTTCACGCCCTCGATGTGCCAGGAGCCGTCCTCCTGCTTGATCGCCTTGGTGCGGCCGGCGCCGACGTCCGAGCCGGCGTCCGGCTCGGTCAGCACCATGGTGGCGCCCCAGAGGCCGTCGACCATGCGCTGGGCGACCTTGTGCTGCTCCTCGGTGCCCTCCTCGTAGACGACGCCGGCGAAGGCCGGGCCGGAGGAGTACATCCAGATGGCGGGGTTCGAGCCGAGGACCTGCTCCGCGTAGGCCCAGACCAGGGAGGACGGGGTGACCTGGCCGCCGATGCCCTCCGGGATGCCCAGGCGCCACCACTCGGCGTCCATGAAGGTCTGGTAGCTCTTCTTGAAGGTGGCCGGGACGGGCGCGGTGTTGGTCTCCGGGTCGAAGACCGGCGGGTTGCGGTCGGTGTCGGTGAAGGACGCGGCGAGGTCGTTCTCGGCGAGGCGGGAGATCTCGCTGAGGATGTTCTTCGCGGTGTCGACGTCCATGTCGGCGAACGGGCCGGTGCCGTACACCTGCTCGCGGCCGAACACCTCGAACAGGTTGAACTCCACGTCCCGCAGGTTGGACTTGTAGTGACCCATGACCGTTTCTCCGGTTCGTCTGCTTGCCGTGGGCCCGCCGATCGAGCGCCACTTACCCACCAGTACGCACCATGATGCTACCCGGCAGTAACTTGGGCAAGCCCTCTCACGGCAAAGCCTTATGAACGTGGTCACGTCCCACAACCCCGGACGCGCACACCTTGTGAGATCCGTCCCCCCTGCGGGGCGCCCCGGCCCGGTAGCCTTGCCCCGTGTACGGCTACGAGCAGACCGCGTACCAGGACCCCTACCAGCAGCAGGCGGGGATGAACGGCATGCCCGGCCCCGGCCCGTACGGCGACCCCCAGCAGGGGGGCGCCCAGCAGTCCCTCTACCCGGAGCCCTCGCCGCCCTCGCTGGCCGACGCCGTCCGGGCCTTCACCACCGGCTCGATGCCGGTCGAGGACTTCCAGGCGATCTTCATCACCTCGAAGGTGCACTGCCCGCGCGGCGACCGCCCCGGCTTCCTCGCCCTGCACAACACCCCGACGCCGGTGATCCCGATGTTCAGCTCGCTCAAGGAGCTGCGGCGCTACGCCGGCAAGGAGTCCAAGCACTTCAGCGTCACCGGCGCGGAGGTCCTGGACCTGCTGCCGACCGGCTACGGCTTCGCGCTCGACATGGAGGGCGAACACCGGATGGTCTTCGACGCGAAGGCGGTCGAGCAGATGGTCGACTTCACCATGCGCCGGATGTACGGCTGACCCCACCCCCGCGGGAGGCGTACGGCCTCCCGCACAGCCACGCCCATTTAGTTCAATGTTCAACTTGCTATTGGTTGAGGATTGAACTAATCTTTCGGACGTAGGCCAGAGAACCCCCTGAAGGAGGCCGACATGCCCGCCGTGACCGTCGAGAACCCGCTGACCCTGCCGCGCGTCACCACCCCCGACCCCGCCGCCGCGGTCGCCCGCCCGGTGCTGGCGGTCGCCACCGCTCCGGAGGGCTTCGAGGGCGAGGGCTTCCCCGTCCGCCGCGCCTTCGCCAAGATCAACACCAAGTTCCTCGACCCGTTCATCATGATGGACCAGATGGGCGAGGTGGAGTACGCCGCCGGGGAGCCCAAGGGCACCCCGTGGCACCCGCACCGCGGCTTCGAGACCGTCACCTACCTGATCGACGGCGAGTTCATCCACAAGGACTCGCACGGCGGCGGCGGCCACCTCGGCGGCGGCGACACCCAGTGGATGACGGCCGGCTCGGGCATCCTGCACATCGAGACCCCGCCGGAGTCGCTGGTCCTCAGCGGCGGCCTGTTCCACGGCATCCAGCTGTGGGTCAACCTGCCCGCGAGCGACAAGATGACCCAGCCGCGCTACCAGGACATCCACGGCGGCCACGTGAAGCTGCTGACCAGCCCGGACGGCGGCGCCGTGCTGCGGCTGATCGCCGGCGAGCTGGACGGGCACCGGGGGCCGGGCGCCACCCACACCCCGATCACCCTGCTGCACGCCACGCTCACCCCGGGCGCCTCCGTCACCCTGCCCTGGCGTCCCGACTTCAACGCCCTCGCCTACGTGCTCAACGGCGACGGCACGGTCGGCACCGAGCGGCGGCCGGTGCACACCGGCCAGGCCGTGGTCTTCGGCGACGGCGACACGATCACCATCACCGCGGACGCCAAGCAGGAGTCCCGCCACCCCAACCTGGACGTGATCGTCCTGGGCGGGCAGCCGATCCGCGAGCCGGTCGCCTGGTACGGCCCGTTCGTGATGAACAGCCACCGGGAGCTGGAGCAGGCCATGAAGGACTTCCAGTCCGGCTCGTTCGGCCACCCGGTCGACTGAACCCGCACCGCTCGCACCCGGGGCCCGGCACACGCCGGGCCCCGGGTGCGTCCGCGGCCCGGCCGGGTCAGATCCGGGCGTAGAGGGCGGCGGCGTCGTCCGATTTCTTGCCGCGCGGCCAGCGCGTGCAGTCGGCGTCCGCCTCCTCGACGGCCCTCACCTGGGCGATCAGCTCGGCCGGCCCCGACTCCGCGAGCAGCCGCAGCGCGTCCGACCAGCTGCCGAGCCGGAAGCGCTCGGTGAACCGGGCCGCGCCGTCGGTCAGCGCCGCCACCCCCCGCAGCTCGTCGAGCGGGACGAAGCCGGTCTCCGCGTGCTCGGCGGCGCGCGGCGTGGCGGCGGCGATCCACGGCCCGTGCCCGGAGTTCCGGGCGGCCCGGACGGCCTGCGCGTACGCGAGGTAGAGCTCGGCCCGCTCGGTGCTGCCCGGCACCGTCGTCCAGACCTGCCGGCGCAGCAGTTCCCCGCCGGGGAAGCGCTGGTTGTCGCCGATCACCCGGGGCGCGCCCTCGCGGGGGTGGAGCACCAGCAGCGAGTCGCCGAGCACCAGGTACTCCAGCGAGCCGCCGACCTTGCGGGCGGCGACCACCATGGCGGCCGGGGTGTTCGGGTTCGCGAGGTCGCAGCGGCCGCCGTGCAGGGCCGCCGTCTCCACGATGGCGTCGCCCAGGCATTCGGCGATCGAGCGGTCGGCCCGGTCGGTGAGCCGGGCGAGGAGGTGGACCCCGAGCCGTCTGGCGTACCAGGCGGTGCCGTGGCGGCACCCGGACTCCAGGTCCGTCGGCATGCTGGAACCGTCCAGCAGCACCAGCGCTTCGGCGGAGGCGGCGGCGAAGTCCTCGCTCTCGCGGCCCGGCCCGTACGGTTCTCCGGCGAGCTGTACCTGCATCGGACCAGTCTGCGTGCGGGCGGCCGCCCGGTACAGGGGTCGGACGGACTCGACCGGCACCGTCAGCGTGCGCCGGAGCGCGCGGTGGCGACCGGCCGGAGCGCGGCTTACGGTCGGGGGATCACCCGCCCTCGCCCGAGGAGTCTGCGATGGTCTGGCAGTTCTTCGTCCTCGTGATCGCGTCGATCGGGTTCCCGATCCTGGCGCTCTTCTACCTGATCGGCGGCCCCCGGTTCCCCGACGAAGTGAAATGAACCCGCCGGGCGGCCGCCGCCGTGGCAGGGTGTGCACTGCACCCGGCCCCTGTCCCGGGGCCCCGTACCGGAGGTCGCGCCATGAGCAAGGAAGCAGCCCCACCCGCCGAGCAGTCCGAGACCGGGGCCGCCCCGGTCGAGGCGGCCGCCGAGGCACCCGCCCAGGAGGACGTGAAGGCGAAGTTCCTCGCCGCGCTGGAGCGCAAGCAGGGCGGCCGCGGGAGCGGCGGCGCCGGGCAGGGCGGCGAGGGCTCGAAGATCCACGGCACGCACGCGGCGGCGGGCGGCAAGCGCACCTTCCGCCGCAAGAGCGGCGGCTGATCCCGAGCCGGACGGCGGGCGGATCCCGGAAGGGGTCCGCCCGCCGCCGTGTTCCTCCGTCCCGGCCGTCCGCCGGGGCGTGTCCTCGAAGGCCGGGGAGAACTGCGCAGTTCCGCCCCCAGCCTGGAGGCCG
Source organism: Kitasatospora arboriphila (assembly GCF_039528095.1). Lineage (NCBI taxonomy): Bacteria > Bacillati > Actinomycetota > Actinomycetes > Kitasatosporales > Streptomycetaceae > Kitasatospora > Kitasatospora arboriphila. Next base: position 59,675 of record NZ_BAAALD010000028.1, on the reverse strand, counting down.
GGAGGTGCCCCCACCCGCCACTGTGTGGCATCCGTACGCCCCTGAAGACACGTCCTATGCCGTGGCGCCCGCGATGCGGTCCGCAGGCCGGGCGGCCCGGGCGTCCGGCTCGGTGAGGAAGCCGAGCACGTTGTCGAGCACGGCCGGGTCGGTCAGCACCCGCTGGTGGCCGAGCCCGCGGGTGGCGAGCAGCCGCACCCGTCCGCCGTACGCGGCCTGCAGCCGGCCGGCCTGGCGGAACGGCACCACCCGGTCGCCCTCGTCGTGCACCACCAGGGTCGGCGGCACGGCGTCGGCCGGCCGGCCGGCGGCGTCGAAGCGCTCCCAGACCGGCCCGGCGCCGGGGAGGAGCACCTCCTCGACGCGGCGTGCGACCTGCTGCGAGACGCGCTCGGACAGCCCGAGCTGGGCGCGGAAGCCGCCGATCACGTAGCGGAAGTCGGTGACGCCGGCGACCGCCACGAGGCGGTCGGCCCGCAGGCCCTCGCCGAGGGCGTGGAAGGTGCAGGCCACCCCGAAGGAGTGCGCGACCACGGCCTCGAAGGGGCCGTCCAGCTCGTGCAGCCGGCCGATGGCCTCGCCGTACTCCAGGATCGTGGTGGTCGAGCCGGCGGAACCGCCGTGGGCGGGCGCGTCGAAGGCGACCGGGCTGCGGCCCTCGGCCAGCAGCCGGGCCACCAGTGGGGCGAAGCGCGAGGCCCGGGACTGCCAGCCGTGCACCAGCAGCACCGGACGGCTGCCGTCGCCCCAGCGGTAGACCGCGGTGCGTCTGCCGGCCACGGTGAGGTGGGAGGTGCGCGCCCGGTCGTGGACCTCGCGTTCGGCCGGGCGGACCCGGCTGCGTGCGCCGGGCCTGCGGAAGAGGCCGAAGGCGGCCCGGCCGGCGAGGTCGGGCGAGATCAGGGCGGCCGTGTTGAGGGCGGTGCCGACGAGTGCCTTGGTGCGGTCCATGGGGTCTCCCCGGGGAGGTGCGGGGTGGGTGGAGCCTGACGGAGCGAGATATTAGCACGATCGTTCGTGCAGTTTTAGGCTCACGGAATTCCCCGGGCGACGGCGCGGCAGGGTCAGGCCAGCAGTTCGGGGTGGCTCGCCGCGCCGCGCAGCAGCGCCAGGACACCGGCCGCGGCGAGGTCGTAGCGGCGCTCCTCGCCGTACAGCAGCGACTGGGCGTTGGCCGCCTCCAGCATGCCGATCAGGCCGAAGACCAGCAGGCCGAGGTCGGTGTCGGCGCGGAGCTCGCCGGCCTCCCGGGCGGCGCGCGCCAGGTCGGTCAGGTGCTCCTCCCAGGCCCGGCCGGCCTGCGCGAGGGCGTCCCGCACGGGGCCGGGGCGGGCGTCGAACTCGGCCGACACCGCGTAGAAGAAGCAGCCGCCCGGGAAGACCCGGCGGCGCGAGTAGGCCAGCCAGGAGTCGCAGAGCGCCCGCAGAGCGCCGAGCCCGGGAGGCAGGTCCTCGACCGGGACGACCACCGCGTCCCGGAAGATCCGCTGGGCGGCGCGCACGGCGGCCAGCTGCAGCTCCTCCTTGGAACCGAAGCTGGCGAACACCCCGCTCTTGCTCAGCCCCAGGTCGGTGGCCAGCCGGCCGATCGACAGGGCCTCCAGGCCCTCGACGGAGGCGACCTCCACGGCACGCCCCAGCACCGCGCGGCGGGTCTCGTTGCCCCGCTGCACCCGCCCGTCCGTGGTCGGCGTCTCCACCGCGCTCCTCCGCCGGCCGTCCGTCGCTGTCGGCGGCCAGCCTACGCCGACAGGCGTTCCCCGATCACGGCCGCGGCGGCCAGCAGCCGTTCGTCCCCGCCGTCCGCGCCGACGCACTGCAGGCCGAGCGGCAGCCCGCCGAGCGCACCGGCCGGCAGCGAGACGGCGGGCAGCCCCGCGTGGCTCCACGGCAGCGACATCACCGCGCTGCCGGTGGAGTCCAGGCCGAGCGGCGCCGGGCCGGTGGCGGCCGGGGTCACCCAGGCGTCCACACCCTGATCGGCCGTCACCTCGGCCACCCGGCGCCGGAAGTCCGCCCGGGCGGCCAGCGCGGCCCGGTGGTCGGCCCGGTCGACCTCCCGGCCGTGCCGGATCGCGGCCACCGTCTCCGGCCGGTACAGGCTGCCGAAGCGGGCGAACAGATCGCGGTGCACCTGCGCCAGCTCGTACCGGATGATCGTCCGCAGATGGTGCTTCACGGTGTCGAAGTCGCCCAGCACGTCGACCCGGCGGACGGTCAGGCCGAGGCCCCGCACGGTGTGTTCGAAGGCGGCGAGCGCCTCGGGGTGCACCTCGTCCAGGTAGCCGCCGACCGGGACGCCGAGGACGGGCTCCCGCTCCGGCGGCCCGGCGGGCTGCGCGGCCCAGGTGTCGCAGAGCAGCGCGGCGGCCAGCCGTACCCCGGCGAGGTCGGCCGCGTACCAGCCCGCGGTGTCCAGCGTCGGCGCGTGCGGGACGATCCCCTCCGCCGGGACCCGCCCGTAGGTCGGCCGGAATCCCACCACGCCGCAGTACGCCGCCGGGCGGATCATCGACCCGACGGTCTGGGTGCCGATCGCCAGCGGCACCAGCCCCGCCGCGACGGCCGCCGCCGAACCGCTGCTCGACCCGCCCGGGGTGTGGCCCAGGTCGTGCGGATTGCGGGTCGCCCCGGGTGCGAGGACGGCGAACTCCGCCGTCACCGTCTTGCCCGCGACCAGCGCCCCGGCCGCGCGCAGCCGCCCCACCAGCGGCCCCTCCGGCCCGGCCAGCACCCCCGGCGGCAGCGCCGAACCGGCGTGTGTGGGCAGGCCGTCGACGTGCACCACGTCCTTGACCCCGACCGCCACGCCGTACAGCGGCGGACGCCCGGCCGGGTCCGGGTACCGCGCCTCCAGCTCCTTCGCCGCCGCCGACAGCCGGTCGTGCCGGCCGGGCTCCGGGACGAAGGCGCGCAGCACCGGGTCGATCCGGTCGATCCGGGTGCACAGGCGCTCGACGTACTCGGCGAGCGGCGGGTCGCCGGCCCGCAGTCGGGCGGCCGCGGGGACGAGGGGCGTCATCGGCTCCATGGCGCCCACGCTACGGGCCCGCCGGTCCCGGCACGGGCGATCCGGTCACTCGTGCTCGGCCGGCATGTACGGCGTCTCGCGCAGGAACAGCGCCCCGCAGGTGTGGCAGTTGAGGTCCGGCGAGCGGGACCACATCTCCGGGTCCTGGACGGCCGACGCCGGGCTCAGGTCCCGCCCGCACAGGGCGACGGAGGAGCCGTCGTGGCTGATGTGCCAGGTCTTCACCCCGTCGGACGGGCCGGACGGGCCGTACTCGGCGCGCATCTGATACCTCATGCCGCCATGCTGCGCCGGGGTCGGGCGGGTGGCAATCCGGCGGCCCCGCGCCCCGGGCCCGCGGTTCAGGAGGCGGCGCGCAGGAGGGCGTCGTCCTGCCACTTGAGGATCTTGTCGAAGCTGACGATCGCGCCGCGCAGGGGATGGTTGCGGAGTTGGACGTGGTCGGTGAGCGCGTGGATCAGGAAGAGGCCGCGGCCGGACTCGGCACCGAGGTCGGGCAGGACGTCCGGGTCGGGGGTGCGCACCGCGGCGGGGCGGCCGGCCGGCAGGACGTGGGTGTCGTACGGGCCGGGGCGGTCGGTGCGGCGCGGGTGGCGGCCGCCGAGCGGCGGGGGGCCGAGGGTGACCCGGCCGCGGCGGGTGCGGCAGCGGCGCGGGGACGGACGGGCCGCGGAGGCGGCCGGGCCGCGGTGGCCGTCGGCGGCCAGGACGCCCGGGACACCCGGGACGGCCGGGGCGATCGGCGGCAGGCCGGGCCCGGAGTCGACGACCTCGATCCGCAGCCGGTCGCCGGCGATCGCCGCAGTGACCTGGAACCCGTCATCGGGGCGGCCGGTCGCGGCGTGCTCGACGGCGTTCGCGCAGGCCTCGGTGAGGGCGATCCCGAGGTCGTAGGCGATCTGCGGGTCGACGCCGGCGGTGTCCATGGCACCCATCAGGATGCGGCGGGCCAGCGGCACGCTGGCCGGGTCGCGCTTGAGGTGCAGAGTCCACCAGATGTCCACGGGAGGTCCCTCCTGGCTGCGGCTCCACATACGACTAGGTATCTCCGGGGGTTTGGGCAGCGAACCGTCGGCGCGCGCCGCGACCGCCCGTTCGGCGGATGGACTGGTGCGGAACAGTGTGCCGCGCGGCGCACGCTTCGGCCCGCACGCCGGGCCGAAAGGGTCATTCGGCGTATTTCCCACCCTGCCCGTGGGGGCGGTGTGAGCGGTGAGATGATGGCCCGGCCATGACTGCCCACCCCGCCGCCCCGTTCGCAGGCGCCGCCGCCCCCGCCGACGGGGTGCAGGCCGCGGCCTGGGACCTGCGGGTGGCGCGCGCGGTGCCGTTCGCGCTGGTGTGCACCCTGGTGGCGGCCGCCGGCCACGCCGCGGTGGGCGGCGGGGACGTCGCCCTGCCCGCACTGGCGGCCGGATTCGCCGCGGTGGTGCTGCTGGCCGCGGCGCTCGGCGGGCGCGAACGCTCGCTCGGGGCGATCACCGCGGCACTGGGCGCGGGCCAGCTGGGCCTGCACCTGCTCTTCCACACCCTGACCCCGGCCCGCGCCCACCACATGGCGGGCATGTCGATGCCGGAGGCCGCCGGACGGCTGCTCTGCGACGACATGCCCGGCAACGGCGTCACCCGGCTGCCCGCGGGCACGAGCCCGGAGCAGCTGATCAGCGACGCCGGTCTGGACCCGCACGCGTACGCCGCCGCGGGCGCCGGGCACGCCGCCTCCGGCCTGTTCGGGACGGGCCCGGCGATGCTGCTGGGCCACCTGGCGGCGGCGGTCGTGGCCGGCTGGTGGCTGCGGCGTGGCGAGGCCGCGCTGTGGCGGCTGGTGAAGCTCACCGCGGCGGCGGCCCGCGAGTGGTCCGCCCCGCTGCGCCGTGCGGTGGCGATGCTCGCCGCCGTCCTGCTCGGGGTGCCCGCGGCCGCGCCGGCCGCGCCCCGCCGCCGGGCCGAGGACGTCCCGCTGCCCGGGGCGGTCGCCCTGGTGCACAGCCTGGTGCGGCGCGGGCCGCCCGTGGTGGCGTTCGCGCGCTGACCGCCCGGCACGGGCCGTGGCGCGCGCTGCCGGCCGGACCGCACCGATGCGGAACGGCCCTCACCAGCACCACCACCAAGCCCGGCGCACCCGTGCGGCCCCGTAGCCGCCGTGCGCCCCGCTCCCCTGGGAGAACCCATCATGCGTACCACTCCTGCCCGCCGGACCGCCCTCGCCGCCGCCGTCGCCGGTGCCGCCGTCGTCGCGCTGGCCGGGCCGGCCGCCGCCCACGTCACCGTCCAGCCGGGCAGCGTCCCGCAGGGCGGCTACACCGCCGTGGCGTTCCGGGTGCCGGACGAGAGTGACACCGCCTCCACCGTGAAGCTTGAGGTCAGCCTGCCGATGGACCACCCGATGGCCTCGGTGCGGATCCAGCCGCTGCCCGGCTGGACGGCCGTCCTGGAGAAGTCCAAGCTCGACAAGCCGCTGAACGCGCACGGCAAGGACATCACCGAGGCGGTCTCCAAGATCACCTGGACCGCGGACGCCGGCACCAAGATCGCCCCCGGCCAGTTCCAGGAGTTCCGGGTCTCGCTCGGCGCCATGCCGACCAACACCGACAAGCTGACCTTCAAGGCCCTGCAGACCTACGACAACGGCGAGGTCGTCCGCTGGATCGAGGAGGCCAAGGAGGGCCAGCCCGAGCCCGCCAAGCCCGCCCCGGTGCTGACCCTCACCAAGGCCGCCGCGGCCGCCTCCGCCGCGCCGGCCGCCGACCACCACGCCTCCCAGGACGCCTCCGGCGACCAGGCCGCCGCCAAGGCCGACGACTCCACCGCCCGCACCCTCGGTGTGGTCGGCATCGTGGTCGGCGTGATCGGTGCCGCGCTCGGCGTGGCCGGCCTGCGCCGCAAGAGCGGCCCCGCCTCCTGACCCGGTGCCCGGCGGGCCGCACCCCGGTGCGGACACCGCCCAGGGCC
>NZ_BAAALD010000028.1:0-53682 GCF_039528095.1 Kitasatospora arboriphila | reverse complement strand
CACCCCGGTGCGGCCCGCCGGGCCGATCCCCCGACCCGCACGATCGGAAGTCCCAACGCCATGGCCCACACCCCCCGTCCGAAGGCCCGGCTGCTCGGCGCGGCCGCCCTGGCCCTGTCCGCCGCCCTCGCGCTCACCGCCTGCTCCTCCTCCGCGGGCGGTGGCACCGGCGCGGCGAAGGTCAGCAAGGAGAGCAGCAGCTCCGCCTACCGGGGCAGCGTGCTGAGCAAGCACTTCGACAAGCCCGACCTCGTCCTGACCGACACCTCCGGGCAGCCGTTCGACCTGCGCAAGCGGACCGCCGGCCGGCCCGTCGTCCTGTTCTTCGGCTACACCAGCTGCCCGGACGTCTGCCCCACCACCATGGGCGACATCGGGGTGGCGATGTCCAAGCTCTCCGCCGAGGAGCAGAAGAAGATCGACGTCGTCTTCGTCTCCACCGACCCGGAGCGGGACACCCCGAAGGTGCTGCGCACCTGGCTGGACTCGATGGGCAAGGGCTTCATCGGCCTCACCGGCGACCTCGCCGAGGTGAAGACCGCCGCCCGGACGGTGGGCGTCGCCGTGCAGGACCCGGTGGTGAACGCCGACGGTTCGGTGACCTCGGCGCACGGCGCCCAGGTGCTGGCCTTCCTGCCCTCCGACGACAAGGCCCACGTGCTGTGGATGGGCAGCAGCACGGTCGAGACCTACAGCCACGACCTGGCGCTGCTGGCGAAGGGGGTGCCGGCGTGAGCCGGGCGTTCCGGCGTTCCGCGCTGATCGGCGCGGGACTGTCCGCGGTGCTGGCCACCGGGACGATACTCGTGGCGTGCGGAACGGGATCCGACGACGGACGGGCCGACCTCAGCATCGTCGGCAGCTACGTCCCGGTGCCGGCGCTGCCCGGCGGGATGGGCGCCGGCTACTTCACCGTCCGCAACGACGGCGGGGCGGCCGACCGGCTCGTCGCGGTGACCAGCCCGGACGCCGGCTCCGTCACCATGCACACCTCTGGCGAGTCGACGATGACCGCGGTCGACAGCCTCCAGGTGCCGGCCCACGGCGCACTGGAACTGGCCCGCGGCGGCCACCACCTGATGATCATGGGATGGCAGAAGCCGCCCGCCGTCGGGGACGAACTGGAACTGGACCTCACCTTCGCCAAGAGCGGCACCATCACCGTCACCGTGCCGGTGAAGCCGCTCACCTACCGGCCCGGGAGCTGACACTGATGCCGAGGAGAGTCGCGGCGCTGCTGGCCGTACTGGCGGCGGCCGTCGCCCTGCTGTTCGGCGGCGCAGGCACCGCCGCCGCGCACGCCACGCTGGTCTCCACCGACCCGGCGCAGGGCGCGGTCACCGCCACCGCACCTGCCGCCGTCACGCTGACCTTCAGCGAGGGCGTCTCGCTGACCGCCGACTCGGTGCGGGTGCTGGACCCGGCCGGCAAGCAGGTCGACAACGGCGACGCGGCCCACGCCGACGGCAAGGAGGCCAGCGCCCGGGTGACGCTGCGCCAGGGCCTGGGCAACGGCACGTACACCGTCGCCTGGCGGGCCGTCTCCGAGGACTCCCACCCGGTGGGCGGCGCGTTCACCTTCTCCATCGGCGCGCCCTCGGACACCACGGTCTCGGCCTCCGCGGTGCAGGGCGCCGAACCGGACGCCGTGGTCGCGGCCGCCTACGGCACCGCCCGGACGGTCGCGTACGCGGCCTTCGCGCTGCTGGTCGGCGCGGCCGCCTTCGTGCTGATCTGCTGGCCGCGCGGGGTCGCCGTGCACCAGGTGCAGCGGCTGCTGATGACCGGCTGGATCGCGCTGCTGGTCTCCACCGTCGCGGTGCTGCTGCTGCGCGGCCCGTACGAGCGCGGCACCGGGATCTCGCAGGCCTTCGACCTGTCGCTGGTGCGGGCCACCCTGGACGAGCGGATCGGGACCGCGCTCGCCGCCCGGCTGCTGCTGCTCGCCGCGGGCGGCGTGTTCCTGTCGCTGCTGGTCGGCCAGCTCGGCCAGGACCGGACGGCCCAGGACGCGTCGGACGCCGACGGCACCGACGGCACCGGGGACGCCGCGGAGCCTGCGGCCGCCGCGGAGCCCGGCACCGAGGAGGGCGAGGAGGCGGAGCTGCGGGCGCTGGAGCGGCGCGCCGCCGACCGACCGCTGCGGGACGCCCGGCTCGGGCTGGGCGTCGGCGGGGCGGTGCTCGCCGTCGCCCTGAGCGCGACCTGGGTCGGCGCCGACCACTCCTCGGTCGGCATCCAGGTGCCGCTGGCGCTGCCCACCGCCGCCCTGCACCTGCTGGCAATGGCGTTCTGGCTGGGCGGTCTGGCCACCCTGCTGGTCGGGCTGCGGCACGGCGTGCCGGCCGCGGCGGTCGAGCGGTTCTCCAAGCTGGCGCTGGCCGCCGTGACGGTGCTGACCGTGACCGGCGTCTACCAGGCCTGGCGCGGTCTGGGCAGCTGGGGCGCGCTGGTCGACACCGAGTACGGGCGGCTGCTGCTGATCAAGACCGGTCTGGTGGCCGGCATGGTCGGCCTGGCCTGGATCTCCCGCGCCTGGGTGGCCCGGCTCCGGACGGCCGGCGCGACCGCGGACGGGACGGACGAGACCGCCGACGAGGCCGCCTCGGACGGGACGGCCTCGGGCGGGAAGGCCTCGGGCGGGAAGGCCTCCGACGGGACTGCGGAGCGGGAGGCCGGCGCCGGGGCGGCCGTCGGCGGCAAGCGGGCGGCAACGGCGGCCGCGGACGGCGGGAAGGGCGGGGACGACCCCGCGCGGCTGGCCCAGCTGGCCCGTCAGCGGGCCGCCCGCGACCGGGCCTCCGAGCGGCGCAGCCGCGACGGCGGGCCGGCCCGGACCGGGCTGCGGCGGACGGTGCTGCTGGAGTCGGCGGTCGCGGTCGCCGTGCTGGTGGTGACCACGATGCTGACCAACTCGCCGCCCGGCCGGGTGGCCGAGGCGGTCGCCGCGACCTCGCAGTCGCCCACCGCCGGGGCGAGTACCGTGCCGGGCCGGACGGTGGAGCTGAAGCTGCCGTACGACACCGGCGGCAGCACCCCGAACGCCAAGGGCACCGCCACCGTGACGGTGAACCCGGTCGCGACCGGGCCGAACGAGGTGACGCTGAAGCTGGACGACAAGTCCGGCAAGCCGGTCTCGGTGCCCGAGGTGCAGCTCGCCTTCACCCTGCCGGACCGGGACCTCGGCCCGCTGCCGGTCACGCTGGCGGCGCAGGGCACCGGGCGCTGGTCCGGCACCGCGCAGCTGCCGCTCGCCGGGAACTGGGTGGTGTCGGTGACCGTCCGCTCCTCGGACATCGACCAGAGCACGGCCACCGAGCAGCTGAAGGTCGGCTGACCACGGCCCATCGCCGGTCGGCCGCGCCCCTCGCGCGGCCGGCCGGGACGGGCGACCACTGGGCGGAACGGTGTCCGGCCGGGCGCCGGGAGTGACTATGGTGGCAGGCCGAGTACTGCTCAGCACCACCGCGTACGGAGGCGGCATGTCGGCGACCCGCTACACCTATCTCGGGCCGGAAGGCACCTTCACCGAGGCCGCACTGCGCACGCTGCCGGAGGCGGCGACCCGCGAGCTGGTGCCGCTCGCCTCCGTCCCGGCCGCGCTGGACGCCGTCCGGGCGGGCGAGGCCGCCGGGGCGTTCGTGCCGGTGGAGAACTCGGTGGAGGGCGCCGTCACCGCGACCAGCGACGAGCTGGCCTCGGGCGCGCCGCTGATGATCTACCGCGAGGTGCTGCTGCCGATCACCTTCGCGCTGCTGGTGCGTCCGGGCACCTCGCTGGCCGACGTCAAGACGGTCACCAGCCACCCGGTGGCGCAGCCGCAGGTGCGGCGCTGGATGGCGGCGAACCTGCCGGACGCCCAGTGGGAGGCGGCGGCGTCCAACGCGGACGGCGCCCGGCTCGTCCAGGAGGGCCGCTTCGACGGCGCCTTCGCCGGCGAGTTCGCGGCCGCGCTGTACGGGCTGGAGCCGCTGGTCAGCGACATCCACGACGCGGCGAACGCGACCACCCGCTTCCTGCTGGTGGGCCGGCCGGGGCGGGTCTCCTCGCCGACCGGGCTGGACAAGACCTCGATGGTGGTCTGGCTGCCGGACGACCACCCGGGTGCGCTGCTGGAGCTGCTGCAGGAGTTCGCGGTGCGCGGCATCAACCTGATGCGCATCGAGTCCCGGCCCACCGGCGAGGGCATGGGCAACTACTGCTTCCTGATCGACTGCGAGGGGCACCTGAGCGAGCGGCGGGTCTCCGAGGCGCTGATGGGCCTCAAGCGGATCTGTCCGCAGGTGCGGTTCCTCGGGTCGTACCCGCGGGCGGACCGGGGCAGTCAGCGGCCGGTGCGGCCGGGCACGACCGACGCGGACTTCTCGGAGGCGGCGGACTGGCTGTCCCGCTGCTTGGACGGCCGCGGGGAGCTCTGACCGGTTCGGTCACGGTGGTGGGAGCGGCCGCGGGGCGGCCGTTCATCCACAGGTCGGACGCTTCGTCCACAGGGTGCACGGGTTCCGGGTTATCCACAGGCCGCGGGTCAAGTCGACAAAACGGTATAGCCACTACCTGAACTGGTCAGATCATCACACTTGGCTGCAGAGGTGACTCATCGCACCAGAGTCACCCTTCTGCCAGCAAATCACCTGTTCGAGCGAGCGAATTCCCTCACCCGAGAAGGCTCATCGAGGTTTCAAACCTCAATTCCTCCGTGAATCGCGCCGCACGCCTCGGCTTTCGGTTCGTCCACAGGGCCGGAGCGGGGCCTGTGGACAAACACCCTCGGACGCGGTTCCCCACAGGAGTTATCCACAGGATCGCGGAGGTTATCCCCAGGGCGTCCGCGGCTCTCCACGGCCCCGGTCGCGCCCCCGGACGGAACACCGCCGGACAGGCTCGCAGAATCCCGAACAGGAAAGGGCAAAGCGGGCGGAGTCGCCGGTCGGTTCCGAAAACAGTGAATCACGGACGGCGGCCTCGACCCTCCCCGGGCACGGGTCGGGCGGGTCGGCCGCGGGGGCGGTGCGGGCCGGGCGGGGATCCGGCGCGAAACCCCGGGAAACCGGTTCCGGTCCGGGGCCCGGCCACCGGTACGCTTGGCCCGTGATTGACCTTCGCCTGCTCCGTGAGGACCCCGACCGAGTGCGCGCCTCGCAGCGCGTCCGTGGTGAGGACGTCGACGTCGTCGACGCCCTCCTCTCCGCCGACGAACGGCGCCGGTCCTCGGGCAGTCGCTTCGACGAGCTCCGCAACGAGCAGAAGTCGCTCGGCAAGCTGGTCGCCAGGGCCCAGGGCGAGGAGAAGGCCGCGCTGCTCCAGCGCACCAAGGACCTCGCCACCGAGGTGAAGGCCGCCGACGCCGAGCAGAACGAGGCCAAGGAGGAGGCGGACCGCCTGCTCCGCTCGCTGGCGAACCTCATCGACCCGGCCGCCCCGGTCGGCGGCGAGGAGGACTTCGTCACGCTGGAGGAGGTCGGCACCCCGCGCGACTTCGCCGCCGAGGGCTTCGAGCCCCGCGACCACGTCGAGCTCGGCCAGATCCTGGGCGCGATCGACACCGAGCGCGGCGCCAAGGTCGCCGGCGCCCGCTCGTACTACCTGACCGGCGTCGGCGCGCTGCTGGAGCTCGCCCTGGTCAACATGGCGATGGCGCAGGCCACCGCGGCCGGCTTCACCGCCATGATCACCCCGGCCCTGGTCCGCCCGGCTGCCATGGACGGCACCGGCTTCCTCGGCCAGGCCGCCGAGAACGTGTACTACCTCCCCGAGGAGGAGCGCTACCTGGTCGGCACCAGCGAGGTCCCGCTCGCCGCCTACCACATGGACGAGATCCTCGACGCGGGCCAGCTGCCGCTGCGCTACGCGGGCTTCTCGTCCTGCTTCCGCCGCGAGGCGGGCACCTACGGCAAGGACACCCGCGGCATCATCCGGGTCCACCAGTTCGAGAAGGTGGAGATGTTCGTCTTCACCTCCCCGGAGGAGGCCGAGGCGGAGCACCGCCGCCTGCTCCAGTGGGAGAAGGACTTCCTCAACGCGCTGGAGCTGCCCTACCGGGTGATCGACGTCGCCTCGGGCGACCTCGGCTCCTCCGCCGCGCGCAAGTTCGACATCGAGGCGTGGATCCCGACCCAGGGCAAGTACCGCGAGGTCACCTCGACCTCCAACACGACCGAGTACCAGTCGCGCCGGCTCTCCATTCGGATGCGCGAGGAGGGCAAGGTCCGCCCGCTGGCCACGCTGAACGGCACCCTGGTCGCCGTCCCGCGCACCATCGTGGCGATCCTGGAGAACCACCAGCAGGCCGACGGCTCGGTGGTCGTCCCCGAGGCGCTGCGGCCCTTCCTCGGCGGCCGCTCGGTGATCGAGCCCGTCGCCAAGTGAGCACCGCCCCCGGTGGCGGCCTGCCGTACCGGCTGGTCGCCACCGACCTCGACGGGACCCTGCTCACCTCCGCCGAGAAGGTGAGCGCGCGGACGCTGGACGCCCTCGCGGGCGCGGTCGACGCCGGGGCCCGGCACATCGTCGTGACCGGCCGCTCGGCGGCCTGGGCGCGCCCGGTCTTCGACGAGATCGGCTACACCGGCATAGCGGTCTGCGGCCAGGGCGCCCAGGTGTACGACGCCGGGGCGCACCGGCTGCTCACCTCGCTCACCCTGGACCGGCAGGTGGCCGCGCGGGCGCTGGCCGCGATCGAGGAGCTGACCGGCCCGCTGGCGGTGGCCGCCAACCAGGACGGCCTGGACGGCCGGGTGCTGGCCGGCCCGGGTTTCCGGCTGCGGATCGGCACCGAGCTGCCGGTGGCGCACGCCGCCCGTGACGAGCTGCTCGTGGAGCCGGTGGCCAAGCTGTACGTCCAGCACCCGGAGCTCTCCGACGACGCCCTCGCGGCGGCCGCGGTGCAGGCGGCCGGGGGGCTGGTCGGCGTGGTGATGGCCGGTCCGGGCGTGGTCGAGCTGCTGCCGCCGGGGCTGTCCAAAGCGACCGGCCTGGCGGTGGCCGCGATGCGGCTCGGGGTGAAGCGCACCGAGACCATCGCCTTCGGCGACATGCCGAACGACATCCCGATGTTCGCCTGGGCCTCGTACGGAGTGGCGATGGCGGGTGCGCACGAGGAGCTGCGGGCGGTGGCCGACGAGGTGACCGCCGGCAACGACGAGGACGGCGTGGCCGTGGTGCTGGAGCGGGTCTTCGGCCTGGCCTGAGCCGGGCCCGTCACCGCCCGTCCGCACGGCGGGCCGCCGGGCCGGTGGTGCCGGCCCGGCGCGGCCCGGTCAGCCGTAGCTGACGTTGGAGCAGGGGTCGTCGTCGGCGGAGCGGGCCTCCTTGGCGACGCTGGACGGCAGGGTGCTGGGCACCGCACCGGCCGCGCCGCCGGACCCGGTCGCGTAGTCCGTGCCGAGCACCAGGCTGACGCCGGCCTTGGTGGAGGACTGCAGGGTGGCGCCGGGGAAGAGCTTGGCCACCTGCTCGGCCTCCTCCTTCTGGCCGGGGCCGTACTGCACGAGCGTCTTCTCGTGGTTCTGCGCGGCGGCGTTGCCGCGGGCCGCGATGGTGAAGCCGGAGCCGGTGAGGGTGGAGGCCGCCTTGGTGGTGAGCCCGGTGGTCAGGGTGCCGTTGTAGACGCCGACCTTGATGCCGGAGCCGTCGACGGTCACCGGGGTGGGGCTGGGGGCGGGGGCCGAGGCGCCGGTGTCGGCGCTGGCGTCCTGGCCGTCCAGGGTGCGGTCGGCCTTGAGGGCCTGCCACAGGGTGTCGACGTCGGGGTGGACGAGGTCGATCCGGGCGCCGGAGAACTTCCACGGCGTGGTCAGGAACTTGATGTTGTGGAGGTCGATGTCCTTCATCTGCATGGCGAAGGAGATCAGCTTGGCCGGGGAGTTGAGGCCCGGGTCGACGATCATCGACTTGGTGGCGGCGTCGGCGAGCGGCAGCAGCGTGGTCGGGTCCATGCCCTTGCTCTTGACGCTCTTGATCAGCGAGGCCATGAAGGCCTGCTGGCGCTTCATCCGGCCGACGTCGGAGCCGTCGCCGATGCCGTGCCGCAGCCGGACGTAGTCGAGCGCGGCCTTGCCCTCGACCTTCTGCTCGCCCTTGGGGTAGAGCTGCTTGCCCTTCCTGCCCAGGTTGGGGTTGAGGTCACCCTCGTAGATGGCGTTGGGGAGGCAGACGTTGACGCCGCCGACCGCCGAGGTCATCGCGGAGAAGCCCTCGAAGTTCACCACCATGGTGTGGTCGACGCGTATGTTCGTGAGCGCCTCCACCGTGTTCTGGGTGCAGGCCGGATTGCCCTCCTCGGTGTTGCCGGTCGAGAAGGCGCTGTTGAACATGACGTCGGTCTTCTTCTTCGTCCACGAGCCGTCGGGCAGCTTGCAGGGCGGAATCTCGACCAGGGCGTCGCGGGGGAAGGAGACGCCGACGGCGTGCTTGTGGTCGGCGTAGACGTGCAGCAGGATCGTGGTGTCCGAGCGGGCACCGCCGTCCTCGCCGCCGCCGAGGTCCTTGTTGTCGCCGCTGCGCGAGTCGGAGCCGATCAGCAGGACGTTGATCGGGGTGTGGCCGTTGGCGTCCGGGCTCGCGGCGTCGGGCCGGTTCTTGCTGAGGCCGTCGCCGTCGAACGCCTTGATGTTGCCGCTGAACTTCAGGTAGAGCGCACCGCCCGCGGCGGTGGCGAGGCCGAGCGTGGCGACCGCGACCCAGACCACGACCTTCTTGCGGCCCTTCGGCCGCTTGCGGGCCCGGCGGGCGGCCGCCCGGCCGCCGCCGGAGCCGTCGTCGCCACCGCCACCGCGGCCGCCCTGCTGACCGCGCCGCGCATCGGCGCGGCCGCCCTGGCGGGGCACCCGCGGGTCCTGCTCCTCGCTGCGGCGCGGCCGCGGTGCCGCGGGTCGGCCCGGGGGCGCGGTGAAGGCGTCGTCGCGGCGCGGGGCGTCGTGGCGGTAGCCGTCCTGGTACGGGGCATCGTCGTGCCACCAGCCGGCGTCGTGGTCCGACGCCCCCGCCCTCTGGCCTGACATTCGTACACCTTCCACCGGCGCAGCCAACACGTGCCGCAGCAACGCACCCTGGTGGAGTACTGCCGCGTGAGCTTCTGCGGAGCATATAAAGGCATCATTGAAGAGTCACGGTCCGGGCCGCCGATTGCACAATCGGACAAGTCCCGTGGCCGACTCTCGAAGGAGATGCGACGAACTCGGGAGTAGCCGATTCTAGGTCGGTTGCCGCACCAGTCCAGTTGTAGGATGACTGGGCAAGCCGACCTCCGGCTCGTGAAGGGAGCCCCGCCATGCCCGGCCGCACCGACGGACTGCACGCCGCAGGGCGCCGCTCCCTGGTCGACGAGACCATCGAGCAGCTGCGCGAGCAGCTCGGCGCGGGCGTGTGGCCGGTCGGGGAGCGCATCCCCACCGAGCACGAACTGGCCGAGCGCCTGCAGGTCGGGCGGAACACCGTGCGCGAGGCGATCCGGGTGCTGGCGCACTCCGGGATGCTGGTCTCCCGGCAGGGCGAGGGCACCTTCGTCCGCTCCACCACCGACCCGGGCGCGGTGCTGCGCGGCGTGCAGCGCTCCGGCGTCCGGGACGTGCTGGAGGTGCGCGCCGCGCTGGAGGCGGAGGCCGCCCGGCTGGCCGCCGTCCGGCACACCGCCGAGGACGTCGCCCGGATGCGCGCCGCGCTCGCCCGGGAGGCCGAGGTGATGGCCGCCCACCCCGACCGGGCCGGCCGCGAGGCCACGGTCGAGCACGACCTGGAGTTCCACACCGCGGTGGTCGAGGCCGCCCACAACCCGGCGCTGGCCGAGCTGTACCGCTACTTCGGCGCCTCGGTGCGCGAGGCGATGCGGACGGCCTTCGGCGACCACGATATGCCCGAGGTCTCGCTGGAGACCCACGAGGCACTGGTCGACGCGGTGGAGAGCGGCGACCCGGACCGGGCCGAGGCGGCCTGTCGCGCGCTGCTGGCGGGGCCGACGGCCGCCGTCGAGCAGCTGATCGCCGCCATCGCGGCCCGGAAGTGACGACGGGGCCGAGCGCCCGCCCCCGCACTCCCGACCTCTGACGCACCGACTTCGAAAGAGCTCTGCCAACCATGGCGGTCACCCGCGCCCCGCAGCCCGTCGCCACCCCGGTGGTCCGTACCCGCACCGCTCTCGCGCACCCCGCGCTGATGCTCGCCGGCATCCTCCTCGTCGCCCTGAACATGCGGGCCTGCCTGGCGGCGATCTCACCGATGGTCGGGGAGATCCAGCGCTCCCTCGGCCTCTCCGCCACCGCGAGCGGCCTGATCACCACCGTGCCGGTGCTCTTCCAGGGCGTCGGCGCGCCGCTCACCCCCCGGCTGACCCGGCGCTTCGGCGCCGAGCGCGTCGTCCTCGGCGCGGTGCTGGTGCTCGGCGCGGGCGTGCTGCTGCGGGTGCTGCCCTCGGCGGCCGCGCTGTACGCCGGGTGCGTGGTGATCGGCGTGGCGATCGCCGTGCTGAACGTGTCGATGCCCGCCCTGGTGAAGCGCGAGTTCCCGCACCGGGCCGCCGCGATGACCGGCGTCTACTCCACCACCATGCTGGTCGGCGCCACCCTGGCGGCCGGGGTGTCCGTCCCGCTGGAGCACGCGCTCGGCGGCGGCTGGCGCGCCTCGCTGGGCGCCTGGTCGCTGCTGGCGCTGGTCGCGGCGCTGGCCTGGCTGCCGCAGCTGCTGCACGCCCGCCGGGCACCGGCGCCGGCCGTCCCCGCGGCCGCGCCGCGGACGGCTCACGGCACGGCGGGCCGCGGCCCGTGGCGCTCCGGGGCGGCCTGGCAGATCAGCGCCTTCATGGGGATCTCGTCGCTGCTGGTCTACAGCCTGGTCGCCTGGATGCCCACGGTGCTGGCCGACCACGGGATGGACCGCGGCGAGGCCGGCCTGGTCTTCGCCTTCTCCAACCTGGTGCAGGTGGCCGGGGCCTTCCTGGTGCCGCTGGTCGCCGGCCGGATGACCCGCCAGCGGGCGCTGGCCGCGGCGATGGCCGTGCTCAACGGCGCCGGCATCGCCGTCCTGCTGCTCGCCCCGGTCTCCGGGGCGTGGGCGGCGGCCGCCGTCCTCGGCGTCGCCCAGGGCGGCTCGCTCGGTCTGGCGCTGGCCTTCATCGTGCTGCGCACCGACAGCGCGGCGGGCGCCGCCCGGCTGAGCGGGATGGCGCAGGCCGTCGGCTACCTGGTGGCGGCGGCCGGGCCGGTCGGTGCCGGTGCGCTGCACCAGGCGACCGGCGGGTGGACGGTGCCGCTGGCCCTGCTGCTGGTGCTGGCGGGCGCCGCCGCCGCGGCGGGCTGGGGAGCGGGACGGGACGTCACCGTCCGCTGACGTCCCCGTCCCCGTGCCGCGGCTGCCTCACTCCTCCCCGGCGAGGGTGAGGCCGCCGAGGCGGACGGCGGCCAGCAGGGTGGAGGCCACCGCGACGACGACCAGCAGCGGGACGGCGACCGTGAGCGCCACGTCCGCCTCGATCGAGCCCCGGGCGGCGATCGACTTCGCCACCGACAGGCCCCACTGCTGGACGCTCAGCGTCCGGGCGCCGGGCACGAAGTTGCCCACCAGGCTCTCCCAGACCAGCGCGTAGCCGAGTCCGGCCACCACCGCGTGCCGGGTGGCGACGCCGAGCAGCAGGAAGAGCGCGCTGTACGCGGTGCCGGCGACCAGTGTGCCGGCGGTGTAGGCGACGGCCAGGCCGTCCCGGGTGCCGCAGAGCACCAGGCCGGCGATCAGGGTGGGCACGGCGGCGAGCAGCCAGGTCGCGGCGACGGCCACGGTCAGCTTGGTGGTGATGATCCAGTGCCGGGGCAGCGGCTTGGCGAGCAGGTAGACGATCGAGCCGTCCTCGATCTCGGTGGCGATCACGCCGGTGCCGACCACCAGCGCCAGGATCGGCAGCAGGGTGCCCATGCCGAGCCGGCCGAGGACGGTGGCGGCGAGGTCCTCCGGGGTGTCGGCGGTCAGCCGGGCGATGACGGCGACGAGCAGCAGCAGGGCGGGGACGACCAGCAGCAGGATGCCGCTGCGGCGCCCCAGCAGGCCGCGCACGGTCAGCCTGGCGACGGTCACGTTCACGGTTCGGCCTTCCTTCGGGCGTGGTTCGGGCGTGGGTGCCGGCGGGTCCGGCCGGTTCGGGGACTGTCCGGGGATGTCCGGGGACGGTCCGGGACGGCTCAGGAGGCGACGAGGTAGGAGAAGACGCTCTCCAGCGACTCGTCGGCCGGGGAGACGGTGTAGAGCCGGATGCCGGCGTCCTTGGCGACCCGGGGGAGCAGGGTGGTGAAGCCCTGGAAGTCGACGGCCTGGATGCGCAGGGCGCGCTCCTGTCCGTCGAACTCGATGCCGGCGGTGGAGCCGTCCGCGATCAGTGCGGCGGCCAGCCGGCGGTCGTCGCTGGAGCGGACCAGGTAGCGGTGCGGGCGGCTGGTCATCAGCCGCCGGATCCTGCGGAAGTCGCCGGATGCCGCGTGCCGTCCGGCGACCACGACCTCGATGTGCCGGGCGAGCTGCTCGACCTCCTCCAGGATGTGCGAGGAGAAGAGCACCGTGCGGCCCTCGGCGCCGAAGCGGCGCAGCAGCTCCATCAGCTGGAGGCGCTGGCGCGGGTCCATGCCGTTGAACGGCTCGTCGAGCAGCAGCACGGCGGGGTCGTGGACGAGCGCGGAGGCCATCTTGACCCGCTGCTTCATGCCCTTGGAGTAGGTGCCGGTCTTCCGGTCCTGGGCGTACTCCATCTCGACCAGGCCGAGGGCGCGCCGGGCGGCGGCGGCCGGGTCGGCGAGGCCGTGCAGCTCCGCGTTGGCGAGGACGAACTCCCAACCCGTCAGGTAGTCGTACATCGACTCGCGCTCGGGGACGAGTCCGATCGCCCGGTACGCCTCCTGGTTGCGCCAGATCGGGACGCCGTCGAGGGAGACCTCGCCGGCGGACGGCGGCAGGAAGCCGCTCATCATGTGGATGAGGGTGGACTTGCCGGCGCCGTTGGGGCCGAGCAGGCCGGTGACGCCCGGCCCGATCTGCATGGAGACGTCGTTCACGGCGACGACGTTGCCGAACCAGCGGGAGACCCGGTCGATGGTGATGACGGCCATGGCGAGCTCTCAGATCTTCCGGTAGCGGCGGTCGGTGAACCAGTAGCAGGCTGCGGCGAGCAGCAGGATCTCGGCGCCGAAGAGCAGGGCGGCACCGGCACCGGGGGCGTGCACCACGCGCGAGTTGGCGACCAGGCCGAAGACCTGGTTGGTGAAGCCCTCGACGAGCCAGCTCGGCGAGAGCATCGCGGCCCAGTTGGCCTTCTCCGGGACCTCCGCCCACTCGCCGCCGGCCAGCACGTAGACGATCCGGGCGATCACGCTGCTGACCGCCATCACGCCCATGATCGACGCGACGCCGAAGCCGCGGCGCGGCGTGCTCGCCGCGATCAGCAGGCCGATCGCGGAGTAGACGACCGCGTAGAGCAGGGCGGTGACCAAGCCGTAGAGCAGGTGGACGGTGTGGTGGCCGAAGTCCATCCGGCCGAGCAGCGCGCCGAGGTAGAGCACCAGCAGCGGGCCGGCCATGACGATCATCATCGCGCTGGTCATCGCCGCGAACTTGGCCCGCACGTAGTCGGCGCGGGTGATCGGGCGGGAGAAGTACAGCGGGACGGTGTGGTGCCGCAGGTCGCGGGAGAGCAGCACCGGCGCCTGGGCCGCGAGGAAGATCCAGGTCAGCACGCCGATCCAGCCCAGGAGCCCGGTGTAGTCCAGGATCGGCTTCTCCATCTTCATGAAGATCTGGATGGCGGCCACGATCAGGGCGAGGAGCAGCGGCAGCGCCAGCACCACCATCGGCAGCACCTTGGAGCGGCCGGAGCGGCCGAGTCCGAAGGCGGCGCGCAGGCTCTGCTGGTACAGCGAACGGGTGGCGTAGCCGCGGCCCAGCCTGGGGCCCTCGTAACGGCGGTAGCCGATGTTGTGGATCACTCCGCCGTCGGCGGCGGTGCGGGCGTCAGGAGACGGATGCATCTGCGGGACCTCCTGTCCGCTCGGCGCGGTCGGCGGGCTGGGTGAAGATCTCGGCGACCCGGTGGCGGCGCTGCTCCAGGCGGACCAGGCCGAGACCGAGGTCGGCGACGGTGTCGCGGACGGTGTCGTAGGTGCTGTCGTCCTGGATCTCGACGAGCAGGATCCGGGAGCCGTCCATGGCGACGGAGAGCCCGGCCGCGGCGAGCCGCTCGCGGACGGCGGCGTCCGGGTCGGCGAGGGCGTCCTGCGGGTGGTCGGTCACCTCGACCGCGAGGACCTGGGTGGCCTCGGTGAAGGAGGCGGTGGAGGAGGACCGCAGGAGCCGGCCCCCGTCGATCACCACCAGGTGGTCGCAGGTGCGCTCCAGCTCGCCGAGCAGGTGCGTGGTGACCAGCACCGAGATGCCGAAGTCGGTGTGCACCCGGCGGATCAGGCCCAGCATCTCGTCGCGGCCGACCGGGTCGAGGCCGTTGGTCGGCTCGTCGAGCAGCACCAGCTGCGGGTCGTGGACGAGTGCCTGGGCGAGCTTGACCCGCTGCTTCATGCCCGTCGAGTAGCCGCCCATCGGGCGGTAGCGCTCCTCGTACAGGCCGACGTGGCGCAGGATGTCGGCGGTGCGCTCGCGGGCGGCCGCGGCGGGCAGGCCGGCCATCCGGGCCATGTGCACCACGAACTCGGTCGCGGAGACGTCCGGCGGCAGGCAGTCGTGCTCGGGCATGTAGCCGACCCGCTCGCGGATCGCGGCGCCCTCGGTGGCGATGTCGAGGCCGAGCACGCGGCCGGTGCCGGAGGTGGCCGGGGAGAGCCCGAGCAGGATCTTGATCAGGGTGGACTTGCCCGCCCCGTTGGCGCCCACCAGGCCGACCACCCCGGGCTGCACCTCTACGGTCAGCTGGTCGAGGGCGGTGACCCGGGGGAACCTCTTGGTGAGGCCGTCCGTTGCGATGACTGTGGACACGCCCCTCAACGTAGTGGTGCGGCGCCCCCACGGGAATGAGCTGGGATGACGAGCCCGGCGTGATCCTCCGGTATGACGGGGCGGCGACGTCCCCTAGGGGTCGCCGCCGCCCGTGACCTGCCCGGACGGGATCGTCGGCCAGGCATCAGCCCGGCATCAGCCTGGAATCACCGCAGCATCTGCGACTGCAGCAGGGTCACCTGCCGGTAGGCCTGCAGCGGCACCCCGGCCGGGTTGGTCATCACGATGCTCACGGCAACGTCGCCCTGGGCCAGGAAGGCCGCGCGGGCGGTGGGCTGCCCCTTCGCCTTCTCCTCGGACGCCCGCACGGACAGGGTGGCCACGCCGAGCGACGGGTCGACCTCGACGTCGGAGAAGCCGAGTTCGGGCACGCCCGCGGGCAGGGACGAGCCGAGCTCGGCCAGCATGCCGCTCGCCTCCCCGCGCGAGCCGAACCGGAACAGCCAGATGTCGGTGCGGGTGCCGTCGGCCGCCGTCCAGGTCCTGCGGGTGGCCGCCCGGCAGGCGAACTCGGTCATTCCCGCGTCCAGCCGGGCCTTCGCCGCGTTGCCCGCCGTGTAGTCGGCGCAGGCGACGAAGGACACGCCACCGGCGGCACCGGCAGACGGGGCACCGGCGGACGGCGCACTGCTCGCCGAGGTACCGGGGGACGGGGCACCGCTCGCCGGGGCACCGCTCGCCGGTGCTGCCGGTGCGGGCGCGCCGGCGGCGGGCCGCTCCGGCACCGCGCCCTCGGGCAGCGGCAGCAGCAGACCGCGCAGGTCCGCGAAGTGGCGGCCGTACGAGGCCGCGTCGTCCGGTGCGGGTTTGCCCGACGGAAGCGGAGGGAGCGTCAGCGGCGGGAAGGCGTACCGGCCGTCGTTGGGGGTGGCCAGGCCCGGGATGTCGGTGCGGTCCGGCGCGGCGACGGCGAGCGCCGCCCCGGTGCCGGACAGCAGCAGCACGAGGGCGGCCGCGCCCCAGCGGAGCAGGGTGGCCCGGCTGCGGGGGCGGTCGGCGCCCGCCGACTCCAGCAGTTCGGGAGCGCGGCCCCAGGCGTCGCCGGGCGCGGGCGTCCCGGCCACGGACGCCTCGACGGCGGTCATCTCCGTGGTGGGATTTTCCGTGGTGGGGGCTTCCGGGGCGGGTTCCGGGGCCGGCGGCACGGGGGCGGTGGTGTCGGTCATGCGGACGCTCCGGGGATGGCCAGCCGGTCGAGCTGCTGGGCGAAGAGGGGGACGATGCGGTCCTTCGGCAGCGGGGCGATGCCCTGCACGCTCAGCACCACCCGCAGGTCGCCGACCGCGGCCGAGCACTCCAGCTCGTCGATCTCCGCGCCCGGGGCCAGGTGCGGCAGGTAGCAGTGCGCCTCGGGGTGGCCCGGGATCTGCGGTCCGCCGCGGAACAGCCCGGAGTCCGAGCCGAGCGCCGCCACCCAGGCGTCGTGCGCCCGGACGGCGTCCTGGTGGTACTGCAGCAGCCAGACGGTCACCTGCAGGCTGCCGTCGTCGGACGCCAGGCCACGCACGCCGCCGCCCTTGAGGACGGACTGCTGCCAGGCCTTGCGGACGCCGTCCTGCAGCTTGGCGGGCAGGCCGCGGACCTCGTCCTCGACCCACGCCTTGCGCTGTTCCTCGGTCAGTTCGGTGTCGTTGCCGAACTGACCGGAGTCCGGGCCCAGGTGGAAGCCGGCCGGCACCGGGAGCAGCAGGTCCCGCATGGAACCGAAGTGGCTGCCGCCCTGCTTGGCGCCGAAGGACGGCGTGGCCGAGGCGGACGGCGCACCCGAGGGGGCCGCGGACGCGGACGCCGCGGGCCGCTCGTCCTGCTCGGTGTGGAGGATGCCGAGACCGATGCCGACGCCGAGCAGTGCCGCGGCCGCCACGGACGCGGTGGCCCGGACGGCGAACGGCACCCGCGCCCGCCCCGGCCCGGCGGATGCCGGCGGTGCGGTCGGTGCCGGCTGCACGGTCGGATCGGGCTGCACGGTCGGATCGGGCTGCTCGGGGGGTGCCGGCGGCAGCTCGGCGGCGGGCTCCGCTGCGAGCTCGTGGGCGGCCGGGTTCATGGTGGTGTCGCTCACTTCAGCCGCTCCCACTGACGGATCGCCAGGTTCTTGATCTCTTGGCCGTCGACGGGCTTCGGGGAGAACATCTCGATCCGCATGACGACGGATCCGCGGACGGCCGTCGCCTGGGCGGAGTAGTACTCCTCGGTGCTGTCGGCGTAGTGCTCCGGCTCCGCGGGGGCCTCGTAGTGGCCGTTGACGGTGCCCTCGATCGTCCCGCCGTTCTTCGGGACGACGATCGTGAACGCCGAGGCGGCCGATCCGATGTCGTCCGCGCCGAACTGGATGAGCTCGATCCGGTAGTGCACGTCGCCGCGGCGGTAGGCGAGCAGTGCGTCCCGCCGGAAGTGGTGCTGCATCAGGCGGCGGAACTCGCCGGCCGAATCGCCGACCATCATCGCCTTGTCGCCGGCGCTGAGCCAGCCCACGCCGGTGTCGCCGTAGCCGTAGTTGTCCCACTCCTCGGCGTCGGCAGGGCGCCCGATCAGCAGCTTCCGCAGGTCGCCGTCGATGGCGAGCGGCTTGGGTTCGGCGGCCGCGGCGGCGGCCGGGTCGAGCGGCTGCGCCGGGTAGTGCAGGGCCTCGACGGCGAGCGGCGGCAGCGGCGTCTCGGGCCTGGCGGCCTGGACGGCGTAGCCGATGCCGGCGCCGAGCACCGGCCCGAGCAGCACGGCGGCGAGCAGCAGCCGGGCGGTCCGCGGGGCCCGGCCGGGCACGACCGGGGCCGCGGCTTCGGTGTCGGTCTCGGTGCCGGTGTCGATGCCGGTCTCGGTGCCGGTGTCGGGGGACGCCGGGATGTCGGTGGTCACGGGGTGCTCCTGCTCGGAGGGGGAGGTCGCCGGATCCGTCTCCGGCCTGGGCTCAGCCACCGGTGGCCAGCCGTTCGCGCTGGCGCTTCATCGCGTCGACCAGCAGCGCCCTGTCGGGCGTGCCCTTCACGTACACGGTGATCTCGTACTGGACGTCACCGGAGAAGGAGACGCCGACCATCTTCCCCGTCCAGGCCTCCTGTTCGGGCTTGAGCATGATGCCCTTGGCGTTGTCGTCGCCCGCGATGTCGAAGGTGTCGCCGTGCTTGAAGCTCAGCCCGTCGGCGAACTCCTTGGCCATCTGCCGGCTCTTGAAGCGCAGCAGCCGGACGTACACCTCCTGGGTGCCGTCGGCGGTGCGGTAGCGGCGATCCGCGGCGTCGTCCTTGTAGCCGTACGAGCGGAGGATCTCCGGCATCTCCGACGCGTTGCCGAACTGCCCGGCGACGTCGTCGGTGCTCAGCGTGGTGCCGTCCGAGGCCCCGTAGGACTCGGCGCCGGCCGGCAGCGGCAGCAGGAAGTAGCGGATGTCGCCGCCGTGCGTGGAGCCGTCGACGGTGCCGTGCACGGTGCTCGCCGGGGAGGGCGTCGGCGAGGGCGTCGGCGAGGGCGAGGGCGCCGCCGGGGACGGCGCCGGGGACGGCGCCGCGGAGGGGGTGGCGGAGACCGTGGCCGCCGGGGCGGCGGACGGTGCCGCGACGGCCCGCGGCGGGTCGTCGGACCGTCCGACGGCCACGGTGGCGGTGGCACTGGCCGCCGTCACGGCGAGCAGGCCGACCGCGGCCAGCACCACCCGGGCCGCGCGCGGAAGCTGCCGCACCGTCACGGCGCGGGCCGGAACGGCCTGGCCGTCAGAACCCTCTGGGGCAGCGGCGGGTGCGGGCATCTCGGCGCCCGGTGAGGCCGGAGCTTCGGGCGCGGCCGGAGCTCCGGCGGGTTCGGGCGCGGGCGCGCTCTCGGGCACGGGCGCGTTTTCGGGCGCAGACAAGGGACTCCCCGTAAAAGGCAGGCGGATTGCCGCGCGCGGGCTCCGGACGGGCACCCCCGTTCGCCGCCGTCCGAGCCTCTGACCACGCGTGACACGGAATTATGAGAGCGCGGCGACCCGGCCGACAATCGAGTTCCCGGAGACATTCCGCGCGAGGTCCACCCATGTCCGACACGTCGTGATCGAACCGCAACGAGCGGCGGTTCTGCCGGTGTCAGTCCTCGCCGGGCTCCTGCTTCCCCGTCGGCCCGTCCGCCGGGGGCCCGTCCGCCGCGGGCCCGTCCGCCGCGGGCCCGTCCGCCGCAGGTCCGGCCGGGGCGGGTTCGGCCGGGCCGGGTCGTTCGGCGGCGGGGGCGCCGGGCTGGCCCGGAACGTACGCGGCCGGCCGGGCGGACAGGCCCGCCGCCTCGGCGAGGGCGACGTCCAGGCTCTCGCGCCGGATCCGGCGGTCGATGTACAGCAGGCCGTTGGTGAGCGGGGTCAGCGGGACGGTGAGTGCGGTGGCGAGCACGACGCCGATCACCGTGCAGAAGGCGAAGGTCACCAGTGCGGCCACGCTCGGCGGGGACGCCTGCGCGTACGGGTCTCCCGCCGCCGTGCTCCCCATCGAGGCGAACAGCACGAACATGCCGACCACCATGCACGGCACCGCGACGATCTGGGCGGCGAACGAACCGACCAGTCCGACGATGTACGGGATGCCCAGGCTGCGCCACCAGTTGCCCTCGTTCAGCCGCCAGGCGCGGCGGATCGCGGCGACCGGCCGGGCGTCCTCCAGAACCAGGACGGGCACCTCCAGGACCAGGCGCACCTGCACGTAGACCGCGCCCACCCAGCCCGGGAGGAAGAACAGCGCGCCCAGGACGATCCCCGCCTCGGAGCCGAACAGCAGCCCGGCGAGCACCGGGAGCACGAAGGAGACCACGAGGACGCCCGCGCAGATCAGGCCGGTGAGCAGCTGCGTCGCCAGCACCCGCCACAGCATCGGCCGTGCCTCGGCCCAGACCTCCCGGGTGGAGATCCTGCGGCCGATCACGGCGTACCGCACCACCACCGTGGCGGTCGCCGAGGAGACGGCGGAGAGCGCCGTCAGGACCACCAGGAGGAGCAGGAAGGCGCCGGCGACGGTCGCCGCCACGGCGACCGCGTCCGCCGTGGAGGGCAGCTCGTCGTTGTGGACGGCCTGCCACGGCCCGTCCAGTGCGACGGCGGCGACGGCGGCGAACGCGCCGAACGCCGCGACGGCGGCCAGGGCCGTCCACATCACCGGCACGAGCAGGGCGGCCGGGTAGCGCTGCACGGTCGTGAAGACGCCCGAGATGATCTCGCCGACGCCCAGCGGCCGGAGCGGCACCACCCCGGGCTTCGGCGCCTCCACGACGTACCCCCGGGGCACCCCGCCCGGAGCACCGGGCCCGTGGTGCGGCCCCCGCCAGTCCCCGCCACTGCTCATTGCCGGTCCCCTCCCTCGACCCGCCGCGGCCGCGGCGCGAGACCGAAGCGTAGAAGGCGCCGCCGACGCCCGCCGCCGGGGGGTCGGGGACGAAGGACCGGGAGCGGGCCGAGCCGTCACGTGCTGCGGTGGAGACCTCCCGGCGAGCCGGCTCCTCAGGTCACCGGGCGCTCAAGGTCGGGAGCCGTCCTGGCCCGTCCGCGACCGGGCGACCCAGAGCGCTCCCTGTCCGATCATCAGGACTCCTGCCAGCTGGGGCACGTGGCGTACGAATGGATCGTCCCCCAGCGGGAACCAGCCCAGCGCGGTGCCGACGATCAGCACGATTCCGAGGACGGCGAGTGCCCCACCGCGCATGAGCCGGAACGTGCCGTTCGGCGATCGACGGACGGACTCCTCGCGTCGACACCGTCAGGAAGATCATGATCACGCGGAGTCATGTCGTGATCCTGCCTTCTCCGATCGTCCGTCAATCTTTTTGATTCGAAGGCTTTGACGTCACGCGCCGGCCCGCCGATCGCACTTCGTCGACCGGGAGCCGAACCCGGCCGTCGAGAGGGACGACCGTGCCTCGTTCGCAGCGGTGGTCGAGCACCTTGCCCGCCGACCTCGCGGCCGCCGCCACGGCTGTCGCGCCGGGGGTCCCGTAGGGTCGAGGGCATGCGCTTGAGCACCGTGATCCTCCCCATCCACCGGTGGAGCGAGGGGCAGAAGATCTGGCGGCGTGCCGAGGACCTCGGCTTCCACGCCGCCTACACGTACGACCACCTGTCCTGGCGGTCGTTCCGGGACGAGCCGTGGTTCGGGTCGGTCCCGACGCTGACGGCCGCCGCGACGGCGACCGAGCGGATGCGGCTCGGGACGCTGGTGACCTCGCCGAACTTCCGCCACCCGGTGACGCTGGCGAAGGAGCTCATCACGCTGGACGACGTGTCCGGCGGCCGGATGACGCTGGGCATCGGGGCCGGCGGGATCGGGTTCGACGCGACGGCGCTCGGGCAGGAGGCGTGGTCGCCGAAGGAGCGGGCGGACCGGTTCGGCGAGTTCCTGCCGCTGCTGGACGAGCTGCTGCGCGAGGACTCGACGACCAGCGCGGGCACGTACTACTCGGCCGTCGAGGCCCGGAACATCCCCGGCTGCGTGCAGACGCCGCGGCTGCCGTTCTACGTGGCGGCGACCGGCCCGCGCGGGCTGCGGCTCGCGGCCGAGTACGGCCAGGGCTGGGTGACGTACGGGGACCCGAAGGGTCCGGCGGACGTTCCGGTGGAGCAGGCGCCCGCGGTGATCGCCGCGCAGCTGGCGAAGCTGACGGCGGCGTGCGAGGCCCGCAGCCGCGACGTGGCCGAGCTGGAGAAGGTGCTGCTCCAGGGCTCGACGGCGGAGAAGCCGCTGCAGTCGCTGGGCGCCTTCGTGGACTGGGCCGGCACCTACCGCGAGATCGGCATCACCGAGCTGGTGATCCACTGGCCCGTCCCCGACTCGATCTTCGAGAACGACCTCGCCGTGTTCGAGGAGATCGCCACCGAGGGCCTGGCCCAGCTGGGGTGAACCGCGGCGCGCCGGGGCGCACGCGCCGTCGCGCGAAGTGCGCCCCGACCGCCTGCGACGATCGCAAACCGTTACCCACCGGGGCGATCTGATGATGATTTAGTTGTCCTCCGTGACACATCCATTCATACGAAGGACAACCGCTGTCTGCGGGCTCGCTTCCGTCCTCCTGCTCTCCGCGTGCAGCGGGTCCGGTTCGAGCGGCGCCGCTGCCCCCTCGTCCACGACCGCGACCGCCGCACCGTCCGCCGCCGCGCCGTCCGCCACGGGGGCGGCCGGCTCGAGTGCGCCCGCGGTGCGGGAGGCCCCCGACGCCCCGGCGCTCGCCGCCTCGGTGGCGCTGAAGCCGCAGGAGTGGGCGGCCGGGTTCGTACCCGGCGATCCCTACGAGGTGGCCGCCCTGGCCGAGCGGATGGTCGACACCTCCTGCGCGTACGTGCCGAACTCCCAGGGCACCGGCCTGATCGGGGCGATGGCGCGGACGGTGCGCCGGTCGGCGGCCGGCGCGAACGCCGCGGTGCTCGGCCGTTCGGCGGCCGAGGTGTACGTGCGGGCCGAGGACGCGCACGAGGCGGTGTCCGCGCTGCGCACCGACGCCCGCCGGTGCCAGGAGGTGACCGACGACCAGTACGGCCGGAAGTACCGGGCCACCCGCGAGGTCGCCCCGCCGCGGACCACCGCCGCCGACGAGGTCTACGCCGAGGAGGGGCAGACCTCCGCGCTGAGCGGCGGCGCGGCCGAGTTCCCGTTCGTCCACGTCGCGGCCCGCCGCGGGGCGACGGTCGTCGAGGTGTTCGTGGCGGTGGAGCAGGCGCAGGGCGTGGCCGCCGCCCGCGAGCAGTCCCGCACGGTGCTGGCCGCCCTGCTGGGCAAGCTGCCTCCGCAGTAGTCCGCGGCGGCGCGGGCCGGCCCGCCGTGGAGTGTCCGCACCGGCCGCCGATACGGGGAGGGGGTATCGTCGGCCGGGACGGGACACCACGGCGGAGGGGGGCGCAGTGCACGGCAGGACGACCGGTGCCAGGACCGCCGTGCTCTGTGCCCTGCTGCTCGGCCTCTTCCTGATGCACGGCAGCCCCGCCTCGGCGGCCGACGGCTGCCACACCGACCGCCGTACGGGCGTGCCGGCCGTCGCCGCGCACCCCCACGGGTCGGCCGTCCGGGCTGCCGGGGGACCGGCCGTCCGGGCGCCGCAGCCGTACGGCACCGGCGGCCACTGCGTCTCCACCCAGGCGCGGGGCGGCGCACCGCTGCCCGCGCCGGGTCCGGCCCCGCTGTGCGGGGACGGTGCGGCGGCCGGACCGGACGGCCCGGGTGCCGCACCCACGGCCGGGGAGAGCGGACGGGCGCCCCCGGACGGCGGGCGCGGGCTGCTGCTGAAGGTGTGCGTGGCGCGCAGGTGAAGGCGCCACCCGGGTCCCGGCGGGGATCCGGGCGCTGCCGTCCGCCCTCACCGGGCCCCGACGGGGCCCGCACACCTCGGAGCACACCTGTGACCATGAAGAACCGCCGAACCCGCGTGCTCGCGGCCGCCCTGCTCGCCCTCGCCCTGACCGGCTGCGGCTCCGCCGCGAGCGGCGACGGCATGTCCGGCATGGACCACGGCTCGGGCGGCCACGCCCACGCCACGGCCTCCGGCGCGGCCGGAACCGGAGACACCACCGGCCACGACATGCCCGGACACGACGCGGGCGGCCACGAAGCGGCCGCCGGCGACGGACTCGCCGCCGAACAGGGCGGCTACCGGCTGGACCTGGCCGCGGCCGAACTGCCCGGCGGCTCCCCCGCCGAACTGCGGTTCACCGTGGCCGGCCCGGACGGCGCCCGGCTGACCGCCTTCCAGCCCGAGCAGACCAAGCCGATGCACTTCTACGCGATCCGCTCGGACCTCACCGGCTTCCAGCACCTCCACCCCGCGATGGCCGCCGACGGCACCTGGACGGCGCCGCTCGCCGGGCTGCGGCCGGGCAGCTGGCGGGTGTACGCCTCGTTCGTGCCGGACGCCGGCCCGGGCAAGGGCGCGGGCCTCGTGCTCAGCCGCCCGGTGACCGTGCCGGGCACCGCCGCCGACACCCCGCTGCCCGCCGCCGCGGCCACCACCACCGTCGACGGCTACACGCTGACCGTGGCGGGCACGCCCACCGCGGGCACCGCCACCGAGCTGAAGGTCACCGTCAGCAAGGACGGCCGGCCCGTCACCGACCTGCAGCCCTACCTCGACACCTTCGCCCACCTGACCGCCTTCCACGCCGGCGACCAGGCCTTCGCCCACCTGCACCCGCAGGCGGCCCGGGGCGCGGCGGGCGGCCCCGAGCTGACATTCCACGCCGAACTGCCGAAGCCGGGCGACTGGCGGCTGCACCTGCAGTTCCAGACCGGCGGCACGCTGCACACCGCCGCGCTGACCCTGCGCGCCGCCTGACCGCCCGTCCCGGGAGGGCCCGCCCCGGCCCTCCCGGGACCGCCCCCTCCCGGGGCCGCCGCCCGGTACGCGAAGATGGACCGGTGACCCCCACCACCCCTCGCCCCCGCCTGATCGCCACCGACCTGGACGGCACCCTGCTGTGCAGCGGCGGCACCGTCTCCGACCGGACGGCGGCGGCCCTCGCCGCGGCCGAGCGGGCCGGCCTGCAGGTGGTCTTCGTGACCGGCCGCCCGCCGCGCTGGATGGCCCAGCTCAGCGGACACATCGGCGGCCACGGGGTGGCCATCTGCTCCAACGGCGGCGCGGTCGTCGACGTCCGGCGGGGCGAGCTGCTGGAGACCTTCCCGCTCGGCACCGAGGAGGCCCTGGCGGTGGTCCGCGCGCTGCGCGAGCGGCTGCCCGGCACCGCGTTCGCCTTCGAGTTCCCCGGCGGGTTCGCGCGGGAGCCCGAGTACACCCTGGTGATGTGGGAGTCCGACAAGGAGCACCCGGTCGCGGACGCCGAGAAGCTGATCGCCGACGGCCGGGTGGACGGCCTGTTCAAGCTGCTCGCCAAGCACCCCGACCTCGACCCGGACACCTTCCTCGTCCGCGCCCGCGAGGCCGCCGGGCACCTCGCCGAGATCACCCGGTCCAGCCCGGTCAGCCTGCTGGAGATCAGCGCCGCGGGCGTCACCAAGGCCAGCACCCTGGCCCGCTGGTGCGGCGAGCAGGGCATCGACCGCTCCGAGGTGGTCGCCTTCGGCGACATGCCGAACGACCTGGAGATGCTCGCCTGGGCCGGCGCCTCGTACGCCGTCGCCAACGCCCACCCGGACGTGCTCGCCGCGGTGGCCCAGCACACCGTCAGCAACGAGGACGACGGCGTGGCGGCCGTCATCGAGACGCTCTTCTGAGAAGCGGGCGGCGCTGCCGGGGAGGTCAGAGCCTGGCCGACCAGCGGACCCGGGTGCCGCGGCCGCGCGGGCCGGGCTCGTGCCAGGCGTCGCCGCCCAGCGCCTCCGCGCGCCGGGCGAGGTTGCGCAGCCCGCTGCGGCGGCCGCCCTCCGGGATGCCGACGCCGTCGTCGGTGACCGTCAGCAGCACGCCGGGCCGCCCGCTCTCCAGCACCTCGGGATCGCCGGTGAGCGGCCGCCCCTCGGCGTCCAGGTGCACCGTCGCGTCGACCTCGACCGCCACCCGGGACGCGCGGGCGTGCCGGGCCGTGTTGGACAGCATCTCCCGCAGCGCGGCCAGCAGCTGACGGCCCGTACCCGCCCCCACCAGGCTCTCCACCGGCCCGGTGAACCCGACCGACGGCTTGAACCCGAGCGCCGCCGCGGCCTGGCTGGCCTCCCGCAGCACCCGGGTGCGCAGGGTGTCCGGCTCGTTCCCGGTGTCGTGCTGCAGGGCATAGATCGTGGTGCGGACCTCCTGGATCGTCGCGTCCAGCTCGTCCACCGCCTTGCCGATGCCCTCCCGCACCTCCGGGACGACCGCCCGGCGGGCCGCCCCCTCCAGCATCATCCCGGTGGCGAACAGCCGCTGGATCACCAGGTCGTGCAGGTCACGGGCGATCCGGTCGCGGTCCTGGAACACCGCCAGCCGCTGCTGGTCCCGCTGGCCCTCGGCGAGCCGCAGCGCCAGCGCCGCCTGCGAAGCGAAGGTCTGCGCGAGCTGCTTCTCCCCGTCGGTGAACGGCGCCGCCCCCCGCGTCCGCCACACCACCAGCCCGCCGAGCACCCGGCCCGCCGACACCATCGGCACCGCCAACGCAGGACCGAACCGGCGGGCCAACCGGATCACCACGTCCGGATCCGTGGACATGTCCTCGAAGTAGACGCTCTCCCCCGCCAGCAGCCGCCCGGCGAAACCGCCCTGCGGCATCAGCTCCCCCCGGACGAACTCGGCGGCCTCGCCCGAGGCGTGCGCCACCCGCAGCCGGCCGTCCGAGGTCGGCAGCAGGATCATCCCCAGCGCGCCGTCCGCCAGGTCCCGGACCTGCTCGGCGGCGACCGTCAGCGCGACCTCGGCCTCGTCCGTGGAGAGCAGCGCCGTCGTCACCGCCGCCGCACCCGCGATCCACCGCTCCCGGCGGCGCCCCGCCTCGTACAACCGGGCGTTCTCGATCGCCACCCCGGCGGCCGTCGCCAGCGCCTGGACCACCTGCTCGTCCTCCGGGGTGAAACCGCCGCCGCCCTGCTTCTCGGTCAGGTACAGATTGCCGAACACCTCACCGCGGACCCGGATCGGCACCCCCAGGAACGAGGTCATCTGCGGGTGGTGCGGCGGGAAGCCCGACGACCGCGGATCCTTCCGCAGATCGGCCAGGCGCAGCGACTCCGGGCGGTCGATCAGCGCGCCCAGGATGCCGCGGCCGGCCGGGAGCTCGCCGATCCGCGCCGCCGTCGCGTCGTCGATGCCGACGTGGATGAAGTCGGAGAGGCCGCCCTGCGGGGAGACCACGCCGAGGGCGGCGTACTCGGCGTCGACCAGCTCGGCGGCGCCGGCGGCGATCCGCTGCAGCGTCACGTGCAGGTCCAGGCCCGCGCCGACCGAGACCACGGCCTCCAGCAGCCGCTGCATCCGGTCGGTGACCGCGGCGGCCGACTGCAGGCGCTCGGACACCTCGCTGACCAGGGTGTCCAGGCCCAGCGAGGAGATCTCCGAGATCCGACCCCGGCTCCGGTCCCGGTCCCGGTCCCGGTCCCGGCCGGCAGGCGACTCCATGCAGCCGAGCGTATGCCGCACCCGACTGGCCCGCAGGACACCCCGGAGGACACCCCCGGAGGGCACCCCAGGGGCGCAGGTACCTGCGGAGGGCACCACCTAGGGCGCGGGGAACTGCGCACGTCGGATGCGGGCCACCGTGCGAACCGAGGCCAGGCCCGGTTCAGTCGGTGCGCCACCCCCGGCCTGCGCAGTTCCCCGCGCCCCTGTCTTGGCTGCCCCCGACCCGCAGGTGTGCCCGGCCCCGGACTGCGCAGTTCCCCGCGCCCCTGATGTGGCTATCGCCGTCCCGCGGGGGTGAGTTCGTGGTGGGCGAGGGTGGCGAGGTGGGAGCCGGGGCGGGTGATGAGGTCGGACCAGCGGCCGCGTTCGGCGATGCGGCCGTGGTCGAGGACGATCACCTCGTCGACGGTGGTGTCGTCGAGGCCGGCGAGGCGGTGGGTGATGAGGAGGGTGGTGCGGCCGACGGTGGCGGCGAGGAGGTCCGCGGTGAGGGCGTCGGCGGTGGGCAGGTCGAGGTGTTCGGCGGGCTCGTCGAGGATCAGTACGGGGAAGTCGGCGAGCAGGGCGCGGGCGAGGGCGAGCCGCTGGCGCTGGCCGCCGGAGAGCCGGGCGCCGTGTTCGCCGACCATGGTGTCGAGTCCGTCGGGGAGGGTGTCGACCCAGGGCAGCAGGCGGGCGGCGGCGAGCGCCCCGCGGAGGGCGTCCTCGTCGGCGTCCGGCCGGGCGAGCCGCAGGTTCTCCCGCAGGGAGCTGTCGAAGACGTGGGCGTCCTGCGCGCAGAGGCCGATCACCCGGCGGACGTCCTCGCCGGTGAGGGTGCGGGTGTCGGCGGCGTCGGGCCCGAGGGTGATGCTGCCGGCGGTCTGGTCGAGGAAGCGCAGCAGGACGTGGGCGAGGGTGGTCTTGCCGGAGCCGGAGGGGCCGACGACGGCGATCCGGCGGCCGGGGGTGAGGTCGAGGTCGATGTCGTGGAGGGCGTCGGTGTGCTGTCCGGGCCAGCGGGCGGTGAGGCCGCGGACGGCGACCGGCAGGGGGGCGGTGGGCAGCGGGCTGGGTTCGGCGGGTTCGGTGACGGGTTCGGGGGCGGTGAGGACCTCGTCGAGGCGGGCGCGGGCGGTGCGGCTGCGCTCGCGGAAGCGGACGGCGGTGGGCATCCCGGCGACGGCCTCGAACGCGGCGAGCGGGGTGAGGACGACGACGGCGAGGCAGACCCCGGGCAGGGCACCGGTGCTGACGCCGTGCACGCCGACGGCGGCGGCGAGGACGACGGTGAGTCCGGTGACGAGGGTGGTGAGTCCGGCGCCGAGGGCGGTGCCGGCGGCGGAGCGGGCGGCGAGGCCGGTGAGCCGGTCGTCGGCGTCGCGGGCGGCGGCGAGGCGGCGGGGGAGGGCGCCGGCGACGGTGAGTTCGGCGGTGCCGGTGAGGGTGTCGAGGACGGCGGTGGTGAGGGCGCCTCGGGCGGCGGCCTGGCGGCGTTCGGCGCGGCCGGAGATCCGGGCGGCGAGGGCGGGGACGGCGGCGCCGGCCAGCAGCAGGCCGAGGGCGAGGACGGCTCCGGCGGCGGGCAGCAGCAGGCCGAGGGCGGCGGCGGAGCCGGCCGAGACGAGCGCGGCGACGGCGGCGGGCAGCCGCCAGCGCAGGTGGTGGTCCTGGACGGCGTCGACGTCGGCGACGAGCCGGGCGAGCAGGTCGCCGCGGCGGTAGGCGGGCAGCCCGGCGGGGGCGAGCCGTTCGAGGCGGCGGTAGACGGCGACCCGGACGCCGGCCAGCGCCTTGAGGACGGCGTCGTGGGAGACCAGCCGTTCGGCGTAGCGGAAGACGGACCGACCGATGCCGAAGGCGCGGACGGAGGTGACGGCGACCATCAGGTAGAGCACCGGCGGCATCTCGGAGGCGCGGGAGATCAGCCAGCCGGAGGTGCCGAGGAGGGCGACCGCGCAGCCGAGGGCGAGGGTGCCGAGCAGGACGGCGCCGGCGAGCCGGGGCCGGGTCGGCGGGTGGGGCGCGGGTCCGTCCTCGGTGGCGGGCCGGACCTGCACGGGTCGGACGGCAGCGGGCTCGGCGGGCAGCGGTTCCGCCGGGGCGTCGGCGGCGGGGCCGGGCAGGTGGTGGACGCGGTCGGCGGCGGCCAGCAGGGCGGGCCGGTGGGCGACCAGCAGGACGGTGCGGGTGCCGTGCAGGGCGCGGACGGCGTCGACGACGGCGGCCTCGGTGGCGTTGTCGAGGTGGGCGGTGGGCTCGTCGAGGACCAGCAGCGGCCGGTCGGTGAGCAGGGCACGGGCGAGCGCGAGGCGCTGCCGCTGGCCGGCGGAGAGGCCGGCGCCGCCTTCGCCGAGCAGGGTGTCGGGGTCGGCGAAGTCGAGGGCGTGGGCGGCGGCGAGCGCGGCGGCGACCTCGCCGTCGGTGGCCCCGGGGCGGGCGAGCCGGACGTTCTCGGCGACGGTCCCGGCGAAGAGGTGGGGGTGCTGGGGCACCCAGGCGATCTGGCGGCGCCACTCCTCGGGGTCGAGGTCGGCGAGGTCGTGGCCGCCGACCCGGACGGTGCCCGCGTCGGGCCGGACAAAGCCGAGCAGTGCGGCGATCAGGGTGGACTTGCCGGCGCCGCTGGGCCCGGTGAGGGCGGTGGTGGTGCCGGGTTCGAGGGTGAGGGTGGCGCCGTCCAGGGCGGGGGTGCTGCGGCCGGGGCGCAGCACGGTGACCGCGTCGAGTTCGACCGGGGTGTCGGCGAGCGGCGGGACGGGGCGGGTGCCGGCGGCGGGCAGCGGGGTCTCCAGCAGGTCGAAGACCTGTCCGGCGGCGCTGAGTCCTTCGGCGCTGGCGTGGTAGAGCGCGCCGACCTGGCGGATCGGCAGGTGGACCTCGGGGGCGAGGACGAGGACGAGCAGCCCGGTCTCCAGGTCGAGGGTGCCGTCGACCAGCCGGAAGCCGACGGAGACGGCGACCAGGGCGACGGAGAGGGTGGAGAGGAGTTCCAGGGCGAAGGAGGAGACGAAGGCGATCCGCAGGGTGCGCAGGGTGGCGCGGCGGTGCTCGTCGGTGATCCGGGCGATGGTCCGGGCCTGGGCCCTGGCCCGGTCGAAGACCTTGAGGGTGGGCAGGCCGGCGACCACGTCGAGGAAGTGGTGGGAGAGCCGGGCGAGCTGCTGCCACTGGCGGTCGGTACGGGCCTGGGTGGCGAGGCCGATCAGCACCATGAAGAGCGGGATGAGCGGCAGGGTGACGGCGATGATCGCGGCGGAGACCCAGTCGGCGCCGAGGATCCGGGCGAGGACGACGGCGGGGACGACGACGGCGAGGGCCAGCTGCGGGAGGTAGCGGGCGAAGTAGTCGTCGAGGGCGTCGATCCCGCGGGTGGCGAGGGCGGCGAGTTCGCCGGTGCGGCGGCCGTCGAGGGCGTCGGGGCCGAGTGCGGTGGCGTGGTCGAGCAGCCGGCCGCGCAGGGTGGACTTGACCCGGGCGACCGAGCGGTGGGCGGTGAGTTCGGTGAGCCAGGCGACGGCGGCCCGCCCGGCCGCGGTGGCGGCCAGGGCGAGCAGCGGTCCGGTGAGGTCGTACCGGTGCTGTTGGAAGGCGCGGACGACGATCTCGGCGATCAGGCCGGCCTGGACGACGACCAGGACGGCCCCGGCTCCGCCGAGCAGGACGGAGCCGGCGAGGAAGGCGCGGGTGGCGGCGGCGTACCGCAGCAGCCGGGGGTCGACGGGCTTCATCAGTGGTGCACTGCCGCGGGGATGTGCTGGACGCCGATCCGCCGGCGGAACACCCAGTACGTCCAGCCCTGGTAGAGCAGCACGATCGGGGTGAAGACCAGGGCGACGACGGTCATCACCTTGAGGGTGTAGGCCGAGGAGGCGGCGTTCTCGACGGTGAGGCTCCAGGCGGGGTTCAGGGTGGAGGGCATCACGTCGGGGAAGAGCGAGAGGAAGAGCATCGCGGTGGCGGCGGCCACGGTGGCGCCGGAGAGGGCGAACGCCCAGCCCTCGCGGCCGACCTGGTTGGCCGCCAGGGCGCCGAGCAGGGCGAGCACGGCGACGACGAGGGCGGCGAGGCTCCAGCCGTCGCCGGAGTCGACCTGGGTCCAGATCAGGAAGGCGGCGGCGAGGACGGCGGTGGCGAGCCCGAGCCGCAGGGCCTGGGCCCGGGCCCGCTCGCGGATCTCTCCGACGGTCTTGAGCGCGGTGAACACGGCGCCGTGGAAGGTGAAGAGCACCAGGGTGGTGAGCCCGCCGAGGATCGCGTACGGGTTCAGCAGGTCCCAGAAGGTTCCGGTGTAGTTCTTCTGCGCGTCGATGTCGACGCCGTGGACGATGTTGGCGAAGGCGACGCCCCAGAGGAAGGCGGGGATCAGGGAGGTCCAGAAGATGGCCAGCTCCCAGTTGCGCTGCCAGTTCTCCTCGGTGCGCTTGGCCCGGTACTCGAAGGCGACGCCGCGGACGATCAGGCAGACCAGGATGACCAGCAGCGGGATGTAGAAGCCGCTGAACAGGGTGGCGTACCAGTCGGGGAAGGCCGCGAAGGTGGCGCCGCCGGCGGTCAGCAGCCAGACCTCGTTGCCGTCCCAGACCGGGCCGATGGTGTTGATCAGGACGCGCCGCTCGGCGGTGTTCCGGGCGAGGGTGCGGGTGAGGATGCCGACGCCGAAGTCGAACCCTTCGAGGAAGAAGTAGCCCGTCCACAGGACGGCGATGAGGATGAACCAGAGGTCGTGGAGGTGCATGCCGTTTCCGTCCTCAGTAGGCGAAGGCGAGGGGCTTGTCGGCGTCGTCGCCGTCGGACGGGCCGCGCAGCACCGGGTCCTTCGCGGGCGGCCGCTCCGAGGTGTCGGGGCCGGGCTTGGCGTACTTGACGAGGAGTCGGACCTCGACGACGGCGAGGATCGCGTAGAGCGCTGTGAGGGTGATCAGCGAGCCGGTCTGCAGGCCGACGCCGACGCTGGGGGAGGAGGCGTTGGCGGTCTTCATCAGGCCGAAGACGACCCAGGGCTGGCGGCCCATCTCGGTGAAGATCCAGCCGAAGCTGTTGGCGATCAGCGGGAAGCCCATGGTGAAGATGCCGATCCGCCAGCTCCACCTGGTGAAGTAGGTGTTCATCTCAGCGTTCTTGGTGAGCATCAGGCGGGGCGGTTCCTCCTCGCCGGTGCGGTACTCCTCGGCGAGCCAGAACCTGCGGCGGGTGGTCCACAGGCCGATCAGCGCGGCGACGAAGGACGTCATGCCGAAGCCGATCATCAGGCGGAAGCCCCAGTAGGTGACGAAGATGTTCGGGATGTAGTCCTGGGGCTGCCCGCCGTACTTCGCGGCCTCCGCGGCGGCGGTGTCGTTGATGCCGGGGACGGAGCTGGAGAAGTCGCTGTGGGCGAGGAAGGACAGTATTCCGGGGATCTCCAGCTCGACCGAGTTGTGGCCGCGCGAGACGTCGCCGACCGCGAAGATCGAGAACGGGGCGGGCGACTGGGTGTCCCAGAGGGCCTCGGCGGCGGCCATCTTCATCGGCTGCTGCTCGAACATGACCTTGGCCAGGGTGTCGCCGCTGACGGCGGTGCCGAGGCCGGCCACCACGGCCATGGCCAGGCCCACCCGGAGCGAGGTTCGCATCGCGGCGGTCTTCCGGCCGTCGGTCTCCTTGCCGCGCTTGGCCCGCCACAGGTGGTACGAGGCGATGCCGACCACGAAGGCGGCGCCGGTGAGGAAGGCGGCGGTGAGGGTGTGGAAGGCCTGGACGAGGGTGGTGTTCTGGAAGAGCACCCGGGCGATGTCGGTGAGCTGCGCCTTGTGGGTGGCCGGGTCGACCCTGTAGCCGACCGGGTGCTGCATCCAGGAGTTGGCGGCCAGGATGAAGTACGCGGACAGCACCGTCCCGAGCGCGACCATCCAGATGCAGGCGCAGTGGATCTTCTTCGGCAGGCGGTCCCAGCCGAAGATCCACAGGCCGATGAAGGTGGACTCGAAGAAGAAGGCGATCAGCGCCTCCATCGCGAGCGGGGCGCCGAACACGTCGCCGACGAAGCGCGAGTAGTCGGACCAGTTCATGCCGAACTGGAACTCCTGCACGATGCCGGTGACCACGCCCATCGCGATGTTGATCAGGAAGAGCTTGCCCCAGAACTTGGTGGCGTGGAAGTACTTCTCCTTGCCGGTCCGGACCCAGGCGGTCTCCAGGCCGGCCACGGTCGCGGCCAGGCTGATCGTCAGCGGGACGAACAGGAAGTGGTAGACGGTGGTGATGCCGAACTGCCATCTGGCGACCGTCTCGTGCGCGACTGCCAGGTCCACAGCGCTCTCCTCAAATCCGCCATCATCCGGACAAACGGGTGTCTAGCACGCATCCACGCCGAAGCATCCCAAGCTTGTCCGCTTGTGAAAGTGAACACGTTCACAAGCGCAGTATGCACCACTCCTACATCGGCAGATGAGGCGGGGGTGTGGTTGTGCGTCCATCGGATGATCCGACGGAACGCGACGCGGTCACAACCGGCGGCCAGGCGGGTCGGTTCGACGACCTGGCACTTGACAGGAGGCTCCGGCGTCCGGCGCGCTCAGAGCTGGCGGGGCAGCAGCACCCGGAACGCGGCGCCGTCGCCCGGCGCGGTGTCCAGGCTCAGGGTGCCGCCGTGCGCACTCACCAGGGCCGAGGCGATGGCCAGGCCGAGGCCCGCTCCCCCGCCCTCCCGGCGGCTGCGCGAGGCGTCCACCCGGTAGAACCGCTCGAAGACCAGTGAGGCCTGGTCGTCCGTCATGCCCGGTCCCCGGTCCGCGACCTCCAGCAGGCAGCGGCCGTCCACCGACCCGACGCCGATCCGCACCGCGGTGCCCGGCGGGGTGTGCTTCACCGCGTTGCCGACCAGGTTGGTGACCACCTGGCGCAGCCGCGCCTCGTCGCCCATGACCGGTGCGGCCTGCGGCGCCCCCGCACCCGCCGGGCCGGTGAGCGAGACGGGCCGGCCCGGGTCCAGGGCCGTCAGGTCGTGCAGGGCGTCCGCGGCGAGGGTGCGCAGGTCCATCGGCGCGAGGTCGAGCGGCCGCTCCTCGTCGAGCCGGGCCAGCATCAGCAGGTCCTCGACCAGGCCGCCCATCCGGACGGCCTCCGCCTCGATCCGGTCCATCGCCCGGTCGGTGTCCGGCAGCGCACCCATCCGGTGCAGTTCGGCGAAGCCGCGGATGCCCGCCAGCGGGGTGCGCAGCTCGTGCGAGGCGTCGGCGACGAAGCGGCGCATCCGCGCCTCGGACTCGGCCCGGGCCGCGAACGCCGCCTCGATCTGCGCCAGCATGCCGTTCAGGGCGGCGGACAGCCGGCCGACCTCGGTGCCGGGCGCGAGCTCGGGCATCCGGTGCGACAGCTCGCCGGAGGCGATCCGGGCGGCGCCCTCCTCGATCCGGCGCAGCGGGCCCAGCCCGGCCCGGACGGCGAACAGGCCGAGCACGGCGATCAGCAGCAGCACCACGCCGCCGATCGCCAGGAAGGCGGTGCGCAGCCGGTTGACGGTGCTGCGGACGTCGTCCAGGGAGACCGCCACCAGCACGTAGGCGGGCAGTTGGGTGCCCTGCCCGGTCGCGGCGGCGCCGGAGCTGCTGCCCGGCATGCCGACCGAGGCGCCCGGGTCGACCGGCAGCACCAGGACGCGCCACTCCCCCGCGTCGTGCTCGGCCGGAACGTCGAAGGCGGTGCGCTTGCGGGCCTCCAGGGTGCCGCCGGTGAGCCCGCCGAGGTACGGGGCGCCGTCGGAGTCGGTGACCGGCTGGCGCAGCACCATCTCCACCGCGCCGTCCCGGCCCAGGTACTGGACGACGTACTGGCTGGGCAGGAACTGGTTGATCCGCCGGCCTGCACCGCCCCCGCCGCCCGCCCCGCTGCCGTCGGCCTGGCCGGCACCCGCACCGCCGGCCCGCTGACCGCCGCCCTGACCGGTGCCGTTCTGACCGCCCTGACCGGTGCCGCCCTGACCGTTCTGACCGCCCTGACCCGCGCCCTGGCCACCCGCCTGGCCACCGGACGGCATCCGGCCGGGCACCCGGCGGGAGAGCGGTTCGCCGAAGCGCTGCAGCTGCTGGTCGGTGCGCTCGACCAGCTGCGACTCGACGGTGGCGATGACCAGGGTGTCGCTGACCACCAGGCCGGTGGTGACGAGCAGCAGGGCCAGCACGAGCAGCCGGACGCGCAGGGAGAGTCGGGCGAGCAACGGTCAGGCCTGCGGCGGGCGGCGCAGCGCGTAGCCGATGCCGCGGACGGTGTGGATCAGCTTGGGCCCGTGCACGGACGCGCCGGAGTCGAGCTTGCGCCGCAGGTAGGAGATGTAGGACTCGACGATGGAGAGGTCGCCGCCGAAGTCGTAGGCCCACACGTGGTCGAGGATCTGCGCCTTGGACACCACCCGGCCGACGTTGGCCATCAGGTAGTGCAGCAGCTTGAACTCGGTGGGGGAGAGCGAGACCGGGCGGCCCGCCCGGGTCACCTCGTGCGCGACCGGGTCGAGGGTGAGGTCGGCCACGATCAGCCGGCCGTCCTCGGCGGGGCCGCCGGCCCGGCGGAGGATCGCCCGGATCCGGGCTATCAGCTCCTCCAGGCTGAACGGCTTGGTGACGTAGTCGTCCGCGCCGAGGGCCAGGCCCTGGACCTTGTCGCCGGTGGCGTCCCGGGCGGTGAGCAGCAGCACCGGCACGTGCTCGCCCGCGGCGGGCCACCGGGTCTGGTCGCGCAGCCGCTCGACGACGGTGAAGCCGTCGAGGTCGGGGAGCATCACGTCGAGGACGACGAG
Source organism: Kitasatospora arboriphila (assembly GCF_039528095.1). Taxonomy (NCBI): domain Bacteria; kingdom Bacillati; phylum Actinomycetota; class Actinomycetes; order Kitasatosporales; family Streptomycetaceae; genus Kitasatospora; species Kitasatospora arboriphila. The sequence goes on along the minus strand of NZ_BAAALD010000028.1, from coordinate 17,978 downwards.
GTCGGGCCGTTCGGCGGCGACGGCGGGGCCGAGGCCACCCGGAAGCCGGAGAACCGCAGGCTGGCGGAGAGCAGTTCGCGGATGTTCGGTTCGTCGTCGACGACCAGTAGGAACGCCTCACCGGGAGCGGCCGCCCCGCCTGCGGTCTGTACTGTCCCTGACACGTGCGCTACGCCTCCCGGTCCTCACGAAATCTTCTCATCGGACGATAGCCCGGGAAGGCTATGCGGGGTTGATGAAAGTTGGATGATGCCGCCCCCGCCATCGTAAGCGCTCCGCCCGGCTACCCGGCGGTCACCGCCGAAGCCGCCGCGGCCGCCGCGCCGCGGGCCCGGGCGCGCTTGGCGTAGAGCACCGTCCACAGCACCAGGAGGCCGGTGACGCCGTAGGAGAGCACCGAGTTCACCGCGACCATCGCGCCGGTGGACAGCACGTAGGTGAGTCCGACCCGCAGGAGCGCCTCGGCGACGTAGCCGAGCCCCCAGCCGAGGGTCAGGTTGCGCTGTACCCGACGGAAGCCCTCGAACTGCCACAGGCCGTTCCACCGGGCCAGGCCCTCGGCGCTGCCGTCGGTGCCGAACTTGCGGCCGAAGTAGAACATCAGCGGCCGGGGCGCGGCCAGCGAGGCCAGGCAGACCACCCCGAACAGCCCGGTCACCAGCGAGTCCTTGACCAGCAGGAGCCGGGCACTGTTCGGGCCGGCCACGGTGACCAGCACGGTGATCGCCAGGAACACCAGGGTGATCGCGGCGAACTCGTCGACCCGCCGGTGCCAGGCGAGGTAGACGATCACGTCGACCACCGGCCACAGACCGGAGAGCAGCAGGGCGGTGACCTCGCTGTGGCCGTGGTCGACCAGGTTGTTGTAGGTGAGCAGCGGCGCCACCACGTTCAGGCCGATGGTCAGCACCCAGCCCAGCGCGGTCGCGCCGCCGCCACCGCGGGCAGGCTTGTTCTCCGACACGGTTTCCCCCGATTTCTCTGTACATGTCGAGCCCGGACAGCCTAGTGAGGCCGTGTCAGGTCCGCCATGAAAGAAATGGTCAAGGAGCCGGCCGGGGACGGCGGAGGGTCAGCGGCTGCCGGTGCCGCCGGCCTGCGAAGCCCCGGTACCCGTACCGCCGTTGCCGGTGCCGCCGCCGCGTCCGCCGAAGCCGCCCGCCGCCCCCTCGGTGAGCTGGGTGGCGGTGTAGGAACCGTCCGAGCCCTTCTGGCCCAGCACGGTGACGGTCTGTCCGGGCTGCAGGTCGCCGATCTTGCCCTCCTTGTTGAGGGTGACCTTGGTGCTGTCGGCGGTGGTGACCTTGACGGTGTTGCCGGAGGCGTCGGTCAGGTAGACGGTCGTGCCGTCCACCGAGGCGACGGTGCCGCGGGTGAAGCCGGCGCCCTGGCCGCCCGGCGCGTTGCCGCCGGCCGCGTTCCCGCCGCCGTTCCCGGCCCGGCCGCCGTAGCCGCCCGCACCGCCGCCGTAGCCGCCGAAGCCGCCCGCCCCGGCGCCCTGGCGGCCGGCCGCCGCCTGTCGGCCGGCGCCGTTGCCGTCGCCCTTGGCGTACCAGGCGCCACCGGCGAAGGCGGCGGTGGCTATCACCGCGCCGGCCAGCACCAGGGTGGGCCAGGGCAGGCGGGGGCGGGGCGGGGCGGCGAGTTCCGCGGCGATGTCGCGGGCGTCGGGCGCGGTGTTCAGCAGCTCGGTCGCCTCGACCGGGCCGAGGGCGCGGCCGGGCTCGTTCTCGCTGGTCATGTCGGATGCTCCTGGGTCACTCGTGGCGGAGGGCTTCGATCGGGCGCAGCGAGGCGGCCCGGCTGGCGGGGTAGCTGCCGAAGAACAGTCCGATGGCGACGGCGATGCCGAAGGCGCCGAGGACGGACTCCGGGATGACCACCGGCTCGATGCCGACGATCGTGAAGTGCGAGCCGATCAGGCCGGCGGCGACGCCGAGGCCGGCGCCGGTCACCGAGAGCAGGGTGGACTCGGTGAGGAACTGGCCGAGGATGACCCCGCGCGGGGCGCCGAGCGCCTTGCGGATGCCGATCTCCCTCGTCCGCTCGGTGACGGTCACCAGCATGATGTTGGTGATGCCGATGCCGCCGACCAGCAGCGAGATCGCCGCCACCGCGCCGAGCAGCACGGTGAAGGTCTTGGTGGTGGACTCCCGGGCGGTGAGCAGCGAGGTCTGGCTGCTGATCCGGAAGTCGACCTTGGTCACGTCGGTGATGGCGTGGGTGCCCATCAGGATCCGGGTGATGTCGCTCTGCGCCTCGGTGGTGGCCTCGGCGGAGGCGGCCTGCACCATGATCTGGTTGACCGAGCCGAAGCCGGTGAAGGCGTTCTGCACGGTGGGCAGCGGGGCGATCACCACGTCGTCCGGGTCGTTGAAGCCGGTGGAGCCCTTCGGGGTGAGCACGCCGACCACGGTGAACGGGGTGCCGCCGATGGTGATCCGCTTGCCGACCGGCTCCTCGGTGTCGAAGAGCTGCTTGGCGGTGGTGGCGCCGATCACGGCCACCTTGCGGGAGTTGAGGACGTCGTCGTTGGAGAAGTAGTCGCCGTCCTTGACCTTCTGGTTGGCCGTCTCGAAGTACGCCGGGTAGGTGCCGATGATCGAGCCCGGCTGGTACGAGATGTTCCCGTATAGCGCGGTGCCGGTGGTGGTGACGACCGGTGCCACCGACTTGATGGACGTGCTGTCGGCGTCGGTGGCGAGCGCCTTGGCATCGGCCACGGTGAGCGCCTTGGCGGCCGTGGCGGACCCGCGGCCGGCGTTGGAGGAGACGGTCAGCGCGTTGGTGCCCAGCGAGGTGATGGACGCCTTCACCGCCTCCGAGGAGCCGTTGCCGACCGCGAGCAGCAGGATCACCGAGGCGACGCCGATGAGCACGCCGAGCATGGTGAGGGCCGAGCGGACCTTGTTGGCGACCAGGCCGCCGACCGCGAAGCGGATCATCTGCCAGAAGATCATGCGGGCACCTCCGCGGCGAGGGCGGGCGGCGGCCCGTCCACCGGCGCGCGGCGGACGTCGTCCACGATCGCGCCGTCGACCAGCCTGAGCACCCGCTTGGCGTGCAGCGCGACCTCGTCCTCGTGGGTGATCACCACGACGGTGCGGCCGGAGGCGTTCAGCCGGTCGATGATCGCCAGCACCTCGGCGGTGGAACGCGAGTCGAGGTTGCCGGTCGGCTCGTCGGCCAGCAGCATGGCGGGCGCGGTGACCAGGGCGCGGGCGACCGCGACGCGCTGCTGCTGGCCGCCGGAGAGCTCGTTGGGCTTGTGCCCGGCGCGGTCGGCGAGGCCGACCAGCTCCAGCGCGGCCAGGGCCCGGCGGCGCCGTTCGGCGGCCCGCACCCCGGCGTAGGCGAGCGGCAGCTCGACCTGCGCCAGGGCGGTGGTGCGGGGCACCAGGTTGAACGACTGGAAGATGAAGCCGATCTTGCGGTTGCGGACCAGCGACAGCCGGCTCTCGTCGAGGTGGCCGACGTCGGTGCCGTCGAGCAGGTAGCGGCCGGAGGTGGGCACGTCCAGGCAGCCGAGGATGTTCATCAGGGTGGACTTGCCGGAGCCGGAGCTGCCCATCACCGCGACGTAGTCGCCCTCCTCGATGTCGAGGCTGACGCCCAGCGGCTCGCCGGTGCCCGGTGCCGACGGGCCGCGCAGCGCGTGCACGGCGGAGTCGCCCTGGCCGTACGACTTGGTCACCCGGCTGATCCGGATCACCGGGGGCTTGGTGGCGGCCATCAGCGGGTGCCGCCGCCGGTGCGGGTGCCGCCGGTGGTGCGGGCACCGCCGCCGAAGCCGCCGGCTCCGCCCGCGGCGCCGAGGCCGCCGGCCGCCCCGCCCGCGCCCGGGAAGGCACCGTTCGGGAAGCCGTTGCCGGTGGCGGCGGTGGTGGAGGTCAGTTCGACCTTGTCGCCCTCGGCGAGTCCCTCGACCACCTGGACGGTGGTGTCGCCCTCGATGCCGACGGTGACCGACACCCGCTCGGTGGAGCCGTCCTCGTGGACGAGGGTGGCGGTGCGGGAGCCGCCGGTGCCGGCCAGTGCGGCGGTGGGCACCGAGAGCGCGTTGTCGGCCTCGCCGACGGTGACCGAGATGGTCGCGCTCAGACCGGTGCGCAGCTTGCCGGTGTCGCTGGTGATCTGCAGCACCGCACCGTACTGGACGGCGCTGCTGCCGTTGCCGCCGGAGGAGCTGGGCAGCGAGCTGACGGACAGCACGGTGGCGTTCAGCTTGGTGTCGGACTGCGCGTTGAGGGTGACGGTGGCGGACTCGCCCTTCTTGAGCTTGAGCGAGTCGAGCTCGGAGAAGTTGGCGGTCACCTGCATGCCGCTCGGGTTGGTCAGCACCACGAAGCCGGTGGGGGTGGTGGAGGAGGACGTGCTGCTGCCCGTGCCCGTGCCCGTGCCGCTGCTCTTGCTGCCGGTGCCCGAGGCGCCGCTGCCGGAGGAGCCACCGGTGCCGCTCACGGTGTCGCCGACCTTGCCGGCGACCGAGGCGACCGTGCCGTCCGCGGTGGCCTTGAGGGTGGTGCCGGCGAGGGCCGTCTCGGCGTTGGTGAGGGCCGTCTCGGCGGAGTCCACCTGCTGCTGGGCCTGGGCGACCTGGGCGGCGTCGACCTTGGTGGTGGTCGTGGTGGTCGGCGTCTGCTGGGCGCTGGTGCCGCCGCGGCCGCCGGTGGTGCCTGCGGTCGAACCGCCGGAGCCGCCGGTCGTGGTGGTGACGGTCTCGCCGGCCTTGGCCTTGGTGAGGTTGGCCTTGGCCGTGGACAGGGCGGACTCGGCGGCGTCGACGTCCTGCTGGGCGGCGGTGGTGTCGACGGTGGCCAGCACCTGGCCCTTGGTCACGGTGTCGCCGACGGCGACCTTGACCGAGGTGAGCTTGCCGCCGGTGACGAAGTCCTGCCCGGTGTCGGAGGGCGAGGAGAGCGTGCCGGAACCGGACACGGTGGCCAGGACCGTGCCCTTGGCGACCGTGGCGGTCCGCACCCGCGTGCCGCTCGCGGCGGAGCTGGTTCCGGAGTCCACGGTGGTGTACGCCAGCGCGGCCCCGCCGAGCAGGGCCACACCGAGCGCGGAGTTGACGAGGACGGCACGGCGCCGTCGCGGGAGCACCTTCATGGCGACAGCTTCGCCCCGTGCTCTTTCCGGTTGCTGGCGCCTTCCTGGGAGCCACCTGGAACCGTCAATCCGGACAATCCACGCACATCACGGCGCCAGGGTGGCTCTCTCTACTCCTTGGGGATGAAGCGTTGATCCGCCTCCCAGGAAGTTCCCAGTCTTTACGTCCGAGCTTCTGAACTTGCCGGGGTGCCGGAGGGCCCGGACGGGGGCATGCGGCGGGCCCGCCGCCGTCGCCGGCAGCGGGCCCGTCGGGGAGCCTCGGGGAGACCCGGACTCAGAGCTCCTTGCGGAAGGCCTCCGCGGTCGCCAGGAAGATGTCGTTGCCGGCCGTCTCGCCGATCGACACCCGGACGCCCTCGCCGGGGAACGGGCGGACGACCACGCCGGCGGCCGCGCAGGCGGCGGCGAAGTCGACGGTGCGCTCGCCGAGCCGCAGCCAGACGAAGTTGGCCTGCGAGTCGACGACCGTCCAGCCCTGGGCGCGCAGCCCGGCCAGCACCCGGCTGCGCTCGGCGACCAGCGACTCGACCCGCTCCAGCAGCGCCTCCTCGGCGCGCAGCGAGGCGACCGCGGCGTCCTGGGCGAGCTGGCTGACGCCGAACGGCACCGCGGTCTTGCGCAGCGCGGTGGCCACCGGCTCGTGGGCGACCGCGAAGCCGACCCGCAGGCCGGCCAGGCCGTAGGCCTTGGAGAAGGTGCGGAGCACGCAGACGTTCGGCCGGTCGCGGTAGACGTCGATGCCGTTGGGCACCTCGGCGTCGCGGATGAACTCGATGTAGGCCTCGTCGACCACGACCAGGATGTGGCCGGGCACGGCGTCGAGGAAGCGCTCCAGCTCGGCGCGGTGGATCACGGCGCCGGTCGGGTTGTTGGGGTTGCAGACGAAGATCAGCCGGGTGCGGTCGGTGATCGCGGCGAGCATGGCGTCGAGGTCGTGCTCCTCGTCCGCGGTCAGCGGCACGGGCACGGGGGTGGCGCCGGCCACCTGGGTGATGATCGGGTACGCCTCGAAGGAACGCCAGGCGAAGATCACCTCTTCGCCGGGGCCGGCGGTGGCGAGCACCAGGGACTGGGCGACGCCGACCGAGCCGGTGCCGGTGGCGATGTGCTCGACCGGGACGCCGAAGCGGGCGGCGAGCTCCTCGGTGAGGCCGGTGACGGCCATGTCCGGGTAGCGGTTGAACGAGCCCGCGGCGGCGGTGGCCGCCTCCAGCACGCCGGGCAGCGGCGGGTAGGGGTTCTCGTTCGAGGACAGCTTGTACGCGTCGGCACCGGCCGGCTTGCCCGGCTTGTAGGTGGGGATGCCGTCCAGGGTCGGCCTCAGCCGGGGCCCCTGCGCTGCGGTACCGCTCACGGTCGTTCTCCTTCTGTGCTGTCTTGGGCGCGCGTGCCGGGCCGCGCACACCGGGTTCGCCGGTCCCGCGCCGCCCCTCGCCACACACCCGCGCCACCCCGGTCGGGTGCCCCGCACGATACCGGCCGGGCTCACCCATGCGGGTGAGATGCCCGATCGGGTTACGGGTGCAGATCAGCCATTCTGCCGCGTTCCCACGGCACATGTCAGAGGTAACAGGCCCGGATCGGAGCGGGTATCGAAGGGTGTGATCCGTTCCGACTCTTGGAGAAACGTATCTTCAGACCAATGGCCGGGGCCGGTCACAGCCTGCTGTCATGCGCCATACGATCGGTCCGCCATGACAGCAGCAGCCAACCAGAGCGGACGGCGGTCCACCTCGCGGCGCCTGGAGCGGGCCGGCATCCGGGACGTCGCGGCGGCGGCCGGAGTGTCGATCACCACGGTCTCCGACGCCCTCAACGGGAAGGGCCGCCTGCCCGAGGAGACCAGAAGCAGGGTGCGCGAGGTCGCCGAGCGCCTGGGCTACCGCCCCTCCGCGGCCGCCCGCACCCTGCGCACCGGCCGCTCGGGCCTGATCGGCCTCACCGTGACCACCTACGGCGAGGAGCCGTTCACCTTCACCGAGTTCGCCTACTTCGCGGAGATGGCGCGGGCCGCCACCAGCGCGGCGCTCGGCCGCGGCTTCGCCCTGGTCGTGCTCCCCGCCTCGTCCCGGCACGACGTCTGGAGCAACATCGCCCTGGACGGCACGGTGGTCATCGACCCGCCCGACCAGGACCCGCTGGTGACCGAGCTCTACCGGTCCGGCGTGCCCGTCGTCAGCGACGGCAAGCCGGGCAACTGCCCGGTCACCGCCTGGGTCGACAACGACCACGAGGCCGCCGTGCTGGACATCCTGGACCACCTGTCGGAGGCCGGCGCCCGCCGGATCGGCCTGCTCACCGGCACCAGCACCGACACCTACACCCGGCTCTCCACCGAGGCGTACCTCGGCTGGTGCCGGCGGGTCGGCCAGGAGCCGGTCTACGAGGCCTACCCGGCGCACGACCCGGCGGCCGGCGCCGTGGCGGCCGACCGGCTGCTCGCCCGGCCGGACCGGCCGGACGCGGTCTACGGCCTCTTCGACCCGAACGGCACCGACCTGCTGGCGGCCGCCCGCCGGTACGGCCTCCGCGTCCCGGACGACCTGCTGCTGGTCTGCTGCAGCGAGAGCGACGTGTACGCGGGCACCGAGCCGCCGATCACCACCCTCTCGCTCAAGCCGCGCAAGATCGGCACCACCGTGGTCAACCTGCTGATCGACGCCATCGAGGGAGTCGACGCCGGCTCGTCCGGCGGGCAACGCGCCGAGGGGGCGCGGCTCTTCCCGCCGCGCTTCCGCACCGCGGGGACGGGCCCGCCGCCGGGCACCCTGATGCCGACGGAGCTGATCGTCCGGGCCTCCTCGCAGCGGCGCAGCCCCCGCAGGACGGTCAGTCCGCCCCGTTCACCGGGCGGGGGCTGAGCTCCGGCACGGTCCTCGCCGCGCCGGGCCGGGCCCGGGCCGGCCCGCCCCTGCGCGAGGTCCAGACCATCCCAGACCGGGTCGGACCGGGCCGTCCGGCCCGGCCCGGTGACGCTCCGAAGGATTGGATGCCCACCAGGTGAGGACGCCGGGAGAGTGGTCTTCCTATGATGGTCGAATGACACCCGAGGACCGCTTCCCCGGGCCTGAAACGCCCCACTCAGGCCCCCGCCACCACCAGGACCTCGACGTGCTCCCGTACGGCTCCTACTACGAACCCGCCGAGCCGCCGGCCGGCTACGGCTACGACGAGACCTACAGCGGCTACGGCGGCGCGCACTACCTCGAGCAGCACTGGCACGCCCCGGCCCACCACGGTGTGCACCCGGGCGGCCACGACGCCACCGTGCAGCTCGGCACCCTGCACCGGACGGGCCACGAGCAGGCCGTCCACGAGCCGGCCGGCCACGAGCAGGCGCCGCACGAGCCGGCCGTCCACGAGCAGCCGCCGATGGCCGCCGCGACCGGCGACGACCCGCCGACCATCGAGCTCGGTCCCCCGCTGACCGAGCAGCCGGTGAACTTCCCGTACCCGCAGCCCGAACCCGGCGAGGCGCCCGGCCCGCTGTACGTGATCGGCGACGTGCACGGCTACCTCGACGAACTGCTCGCCGCCCTCCGCCAGGCCTCGCTGATCGACGCGGACGGCCACTGGGCGGCCGGCCGCTCCCGGGTGTGGTTCCTCGGCGACTTCACCGACCGCGGCCCCGACGGCATCGGCGTGATCGAGCTCGTCATGCAGCTCGCCGCGGAGGCCGCCGCGGCCGGCGGCTACTGCCGGGCCCTGATGGGCAATCACGAACTGCTCTTCCTCGGCGCCGCCAAGTACGGCGACGAGCCCGTCCAGTCCACCGCGGGCACCGCCTCCTTCCTCGCCGCCTGGCGCCTCAACGGCGGCCAGCAGCACGACCTCGACCGGCTGGAGTCGCACCACATCAGCTGGCTCTCCCGGCTGCCCGCGATGGCGCTGGAGGACGGCCACCTGCTGCTGCACTCCGACACCACCGCCTACCTGGAGTACGGCGAGTCGATCGCCGAGGTCAACGACGCCGTCCACGACCTGCTCGCGGACGAGGGCGCCGACGAGTGGTGGGACTGCTTCCGCCGCTTCACCAAGCGGTTCGCCTTCCGCGGCGAGAACGGCCCGGACGCCGTCCACGAGCTGCTCGGCGCCTACGGCGGCTACCGCGTGGTGCACGGCCACAGCCCGATCCCGTACCTCACCGGAGCGGTGCACGCCGACGACGGCGCGCCGCCGCACGTCCCCGGCCCGTACATCTACGCGGACGAGCTGGCCGTCGCCATGGACGGCGGGGTCACCATGGAGGGCCGCCTGCTGATCGCCCGGCTGCCGGTGAACTGAACGGGCGGCGACTGAACTCCGCCGCACTTTCCTGACACCGCGTCGGCGGAAGCTGACTGAGCGTCGACGAGCGGCCCGGAACGTCCGCCCCGGGCGCTGAAAATCCGGAAAGCGACTGTCTGAGCCTCGGTGGTCACCCCTACCATCGAGGCACCACGCAGCCGCCCGCCCGCCACCGGGCCGCCGCGTCGCACCAGTCCACCTCCGTGAATCAGCGGAACGGGGTCCCCATGACCGACGCCCCGCACCTGCTCGCCGAGGACCGCCCGGACTACGAGCGCATCCTCGACGAAGCACTGCGCGACGCAACCATCCTCGAAGCACTGCGCGACACCGAACCCCATCTCAACACCGAGCAGCTGCGCACCAAGGCGATGCTCAACGCGGAGACGGTGGCCTCGGCCGCCGCACCCGAGTACCGCCACTACCTCGGGCTGCGCGCGGACCTCGGACGCACACCCGCACCCGCACCCGCCCACGGGGGCGGCGGACTCGGCGGCGAGCTCTCCGGCCGGCTGCGCTCCGAGGAGGGCGCCGGGCTGTTCCCGGTGCTCACCGTGCTCGCCCCGATCCTGTCCTGGTCCGCCGCCGCCCTGCTGCTCGCCATCGGGTACGCGCTGCGGGCCGCCCGGCCGGCCCTGCCGCTCGGCCGCAGCGTGGTCACCGCCGGCTGGGCCGCCATCGCGGTCGGCACCGCCGCCATGGCCGTCGGCATCGTCGGCCTGCTGCTCACCGCGCTGCGGGACGGCTCCGCGAACCCGGCCGGGCAGGACCCGAACCTCGCCGCGGACGTCGCCGAGGCCCGCCGGGCCTGGCACACCGCCCTGCGCGAGCGCGCGCTGCTCCCCTACCTGCACGACAACCTCGGCTCCACCCCGGCGCTGTCCCCGCAGCCCGCCGGCCGGCCGGTGCCGCCCGACCTCCTCAGCCCCGGCTACAGCCGGCCCGGGTACAGCAGCGCCGGATTCACCAGCCCCGGCGTCGAGGGGCTCACCGACCAGGAGGGACGCGAGCCGCGGACGGCCGAGTTCACCAGCCCCGGCTACACCCCGCCCGGCTTCACCGGGCCCGACGAGGTCTCCGACTGAGCCGGCGGCGGAGGCGGGGTCCCGACCCGGGACGCACCCGCCGCACCCGCCGTGCCCCCCGCACCCGCAGCTCCGTCACCCCGCCGTCCCCGCCGTCACCCGGACGGGCGGCCGGGCTGGGCCGAGCGGCGCACACCACCCGTGGCACCGGCCCCCGGACGGGCGCGCGGGCCCATCATCCCCGGCATGAGGACCTCCCGGCGGACGGCACGGACCGCGACGGTGGCCGCCGCCGCGCTGGTGATCACCGCGCTCCTCCTGCCCGGCGACGGCGTGCACCGCGGCAGCCTGCGGACGGCCCGCCACACGGCCGCGGACGACCCCGCCGGGGCGGCGTCCACGGGCCTCGGAGTGCTCCCCGAACCGGTGCCCGCCGGTCCCGTACCACGCTGCCCCTCGCTCGCCGTGGCCGGCCACCGCGGTGCCCCGGAGGCCGCCCCGGAGAACACCATGGCCGCCTTCCGGGCCGCCCTCGCGGGCGGGGCGGACTGGCTGGAGACCGACGTGCGGACCACCCGCGACGGCGTGCCGGTGCTGATGCACGACGACACCGTCGACCGGGTCACCGACGGCCACGGCCGGGTGGCCGACCTGACGGCCGGCCAGATCGCCGCCCTGCACGTCACCGCCGGCCCCGGCCCCGCGCAGCCCGTCCCGACCCTCGACCGGCTGCTCCGCGAGCTGTCCGGCACCCGGACGCGACTGCTCATGGAGATCAAGGAGCAGGACAGCCCGGGGAACGCGGCCCGGGCCGCCCGCGCCGCCGCGGCCAGCGGCGCCGACGTGGTGCTGTACTCCTTCCACCCCGCGATGCTGCAGGCGGCCCACGCGGCGGCCCCCGGCCTGCCGGTCGTCCTCGTCCAGGGCGCGGCCGACGCCGAGGACCCGGGCGGGCTGCGGCTTTCCGGCATCGCCCTCGAAGAGGCCCTCGCCACCCCGGAACGGATCGCCCGCGAGCACGCCGCGGGCCGGCAGGTCTACGTGTGGACGCCCGACCGGGAGGCCGACTGGCGGACGGCGGCCGACCGGCACGCCGACGCCCTGATCACCGACGTGCCTGCGGCCGCCCGCGCGTGGACCGACACCCACTGCCCGCCGCTGCTCCGGGGTGCGGCCGGGAACCGCCGGACGGTGTCAGCGCAGGATGCCGGCCTGCCGGGCGGCGACGAGCCAGGACGGGAACTCGGTGAGCAGCCGGTCGTAGAGCTCCGGGTCCGAGATCAGGTCGATGTCGTCCACGGCGAAGAAGCCGACGTTGTCCACCCGGCGGCCGGGCAGCGTGTCGAAGCGTTCCAGCACCCCGTAGTCGGCCTGCCCCAGGCCGACGAACTGCCAGAAGACCGGCTCCTCCACGGCCGCCCGCAGCTCCTGCTCGATGGCCGCGTTCCGGTAGACGCCGCCGTCGGAGAAGAACAGCACCAGCGTCGGGTCCGCCACCGGATGCGCCCGGACGTGCGCACGGACCTCGGCGATGACCTTCTGCTCCTCGTTCTGGATTCCGACGAACCGCATGTCGACCTGGCCCGGCGGCAGACCGCGCCGCGGCTTCTTCGGGCGCCCGAACAGGGTCAGCTCGCCGACCCGGACGTGCGCCGGGATCCACTCCGGCAGCTCGGCGAGGTGCAGGTCCGGCAGGCGGGCCGGGTGGGTGGCGAAGGTCCACGCGTGCATCCGGCCGTCCTCGGCCAGCTGCGCGGCGACCGCGGCCATCCGCTCGACCACCCCGGCGACCGTGCCGCGGCGGTACAGGCCGGACATCGACCCTGAGGCGTCCAGCACCAGCACCACCCGGGCCCGGACGCCGGCCGCGCCGTGCTTCTCCAGGCTCACCGCCACCTGCTGCTTGCGCAGCGAGAGCCGCTTGCGGATGTCCACCGGCAGCGCCTGCTCCGCCTGCGGTGCCGCCGGGGGCCGCTCCTGCTGCGCGGGCCGGTACGGCGGCACGGGAGGTGCCGGGGCCGGCGGTACCGGCGCGGGCAGTACGGGGGCCGGCGGTACCGGCGCGGGCATCGGCGGCACGGGCGGCTGTGCGGCTGCGGGAGGTGCCACGGCCGTCGGCGACTCGACGGCTCCGTGGTCGGCGGTGAGGCCGGCCCAGCCGGTGGCCCAGCCCTGGCCCACCGCGCGGAACTTCCACTGGCCCGACCGGCGGTAGAGCTCGCCGCCGACGACCGCCGTCTCCCGGCCCGCGGCGATCGGGAAGTGCGCCAGCGGCGCGCCCGTCCGGCCGTCCGTCAGCAGCAGCTCCAGGTCGGCCAGTTGCCCGAGGTACCCGTCGTCGACGGTGACGCAGAGCAGGATCCGCTCGACCTCCGGCGCGAGGGCGGCGAGGTCGGCGTCCACCGTGCGGGCACCGCCCTGCCGGACCCGGCCCGAGGGGTCGGCCGGATTGGCCCCGCCGACCGCGGCACCGTCCCCGAGGGCCCGGCCGTCGGCGCCCAGCAGGACCGCCCAGACCCGGGCCACCGGCCCGTCCGGCGCCTGCGCCCAGGAGAACGCGGCCCGTACCTCCGGCACCCCGACCACCACGTTGGCGCCCTTGCCCAGCGAACTCGACGTCATCCCGCCAGTCTGCCAACCGGGCCGGGGCAACGGCAGCCCCACCGCCGCCCTGCCGTGGACGTTCCGCGGGTCGCGCGCCGGATATCACGGGGAATTTGCCGTTGTCCATCACGCACCGGAATGGCTTGACTACGGATCGGGGCGGGCGGTTGGATGTCGCACGTTGCCATCGGCGGGGAATTCGCCGGTATTCGGTCTGCGCCGAGGGGGAGTCGTGCATGAATTCGCCGGGACCGGTCGAATATTTCTCCGCGCTGCCGGTGCGCGGCCTTTTATGACCGTTTCCGATCGCCGCACGGACCGCGGAGCACGGGCGTGACCGCACCCCGCCCCGCGGGCGGCGCCGCACTGCCCGCCGTGGTGCGGACGGACGCCGCCGGGCGGCTGGCCACCGCGCTCGCCGGCACCCCGGACGGGCGCCCCTCGGGCACCCTGACCGTGCTGGGCGACCCCGGCGGGGTGTTCCACCTCGCCTCCGGGGTCGTCACCGCGGTCGACTCCCCCGGCGCCCCGGACGTCGCCACCCTGCTGCTGCGCTCCGGCCGGGTGAGCACCGACGACTGGGAGGCCGCCTGCCGCGCGGGCGCCGCCGCCGACCGGACCGGCGCCGAACTCGTCGCCCGGGACCTGCTCGGCGCGGCCGAACTCCAGCTGATGTGCACGATGGCCGCCCTGGACGGCGCCTTCGCGGTGGCCGCCGGACGGGTCGACGGCTGCACCCTGGCCTGTGGCCCGACCCGGCACCACCTGCCCGCCCCACAGGGCGTGGACCCGGAGTGGCTGCTGCACGAGACGGACCGCAGGCTCCGCGCGCTCGCCGCACTCCGCCCTCCGCTCTGCCCGCTGCGCGACCGGATCGGCCCGGCCACCGGGACGCACCGGGAGGCGGGCGGCGGACCGGCCGGCCGCCTCACCGGCGAGCGCCGGGAGATCCTGCGCTGCGCGGACGGGCGGCGCAGCGCGCGGGACATCGCCTTCCGGCTCGGCCGCGGCCTGTACGCGGTCACCGTGGAGGTCTCCCGGCTGCTGGCCGAGGGCCTGGTGGAGGTCGTTCCGCCCGCCCCGCCGGCGTCCGGCCCGCTGCCCGCGCCGGACGGGCGGCCCGGGGTGACCGCGGCCCGCCGCCCGCCGGACCCCGTGCCGGTGCACCAGCCGGCGGGGCGGCTGCCCGTCCGCCGGCGGGGTGCCAGCGGCATCAACGACGTCCTCGCGTGGCGGTCGGCCGCCGGGCGCCACCGGCGCGCCCGCGATTCCTGACCGGCCCGCCGCGACCGCCGGACATTCGTCCGCGATTCCCGCCCGTCGGCGGGCGGGTTCGGCATGCCCGAGAAATCCGTCCGGCGCCGGCCGGTGAATTCCCAGAACAGGAGAGATGTGAGCAGCGAGAACGGCGAATTGCTCGCCGAAATGCGCGCGCTGCGCGACCGGGTCGCAGGCGTCACCGACCTCGCGGTGGCCGCGGTCGACGGCCTGCTGGTCGCCGCGGACACCGAGGAGGGCATCGACAGCGAGAGCCTGGCCGCGCTCGCCGCCGCGGCGCTCGGCCTGGCCCGCCGGGCGGGGCAGTCCACCGGCAAGGGGCTGCTGCACCGGACGGTGGCGCAGTTCAGCCACGGCTACGTGGTGGTCCAGCCGATCGGCCGGATGGGCCTGATGACCGTCCTCGGCGACTCCGGGATGGACATCGCCCGGCTGCACACCGAGTCGCAGGCCGCCGCCGACCGGATGGACCGTCTGCTGACCGCGCCGCGGTCCTGACGCGGCGTCCCGTCCGGCCGCCACCGCACCACCCGACCACGAGAAGGAGCACCGTGAGCACACCGCAGGGATTCCAGAGCATGTCCGACCGGGTGAACGCCCTGGTCAAGGGCCTCCGCACGGAGGTACCCGAGTGCCTGGCCTCGGGGATCATCGACATGTCCACCGGCATGCTGCTGTCCGTCGAGACGGTCGACTCGCACCCGCCGGAGGTCCTCGACATGCTGGCCGCCGCCACCCTCGACCTCTTCCAGGGCCGCAACGTGGTGATGATCGAAGGCATCTTCAAGGAGCGGCGCGGTGTGGTGAGCGACCGCCACTACTTCCAGGAGATCCTGGTCAACAGCGACAACCTGGCGCACCTCTTCCTCCGGGTGGACAGCGCCGACGACATCGTCGCCGTGGTGGTCTGCCGCAACACCGTGAACGTCGGCATGCTCTTCGCGCAGTCCCGCCGGGTGCTCAAGGACCACGGCCGGCTCTGATCCGGGTACGGGCCTGGCCGACACGTGCGCCGGGTCCGGGAATCCCCCGCCTCGGGGCCCGGACCCGGCGCAGCGGTCATGCGGCCGCGGTCATTCGGCAACGGTCACCGCGGCCGGGGCGGCGGCCGTCTCGGTCAGCAGCAGGACGGCGGACAGCAGGACGATCAGGGCGGCCGAGACGTGGACGCCCAGTGCCGTCGCGACCGAGCCGCCGTGGGTGACCACGGCAAGGGCGTCACCCAGCGGCACGATCGCGTCGATGAGGATGACCCAGCCGAGCACCCGGCGCTGCCCCAGCCCGAGCAGCAGGAACACGGTGCCGCCGAGGGCGAGGTCACGGAACCCCTTCACCACGTAGTAGCCGCCCGCGTTGCCCTGCGGCCAGGGGTCGATGCCGAAGCCGGGGGCCGCGCCACCGGGGTTCAGCAGGAAGTTCAGCCCGAAGAACAGGACGGTGGCGCCGGTCAGCGCGGCCAGTGCGGTGGTGATGTGACGCCTGGTCATGGTTCCCCCTACGAAATGTCCTAGCGGTGCTAGCTCTTGGATCGATGCTAGACCTAGCGAAGCTCAGATGTCTAGCGATGCTAGGATCGAGGCGTGGCAGCACCACGGCGCCGGGAGCGCGGACGAGCGGAACGGCACCGGCTCATCGTCACGGCGGCCCGCGAACTCGCCGAGGCGGAGGGCTGGGGTGCCGTCACCACCCGCCGCCTCGCCGAGCGGGTCGAGTACAGCCAGCCGGTGCTCTACAGCCACTTCACCGGCAAGGACGCGATCGTCGCGGCCGTGGCCGACGAGGGCTTCGAAGACCTGGCCACCGCCCTGCACCGTGCCCGGGCAGGCCACCGGAACGCCCGCGCGGGGCTGCGGGCCCTCGCCGACGCCTACCTGGAGTTCGCCCGGGCCGGGCCCGCGGTCTACGCCGCCATGTTCACGCGCGGGACGGGCCCCGCGCTCGGCACCGCGGCGACGCCGGCCCCGCTGAAGGCCGTCTTCGGCGAGCTCCACGACACGGTGGAACCCCTGGCCACCGCCCGCGGCGCCGACCCGGAGGCCTGCACCGAACTCCTCTGGAGCGCCCTGCACGGCCTGGCCACCCTCACCGAGGGCAGCCGCCTCCGCCCCGCGGCCCACCGCGCCCGGCTCGACCTGCTGGTCGGCCTCGTCACGGCGGGCGCCTGAGCACGGGCGCGCCGCCGCGCCCGACGGCGGGTCAGAACACCGTCCGCTCCACCGGGATCCAGAGCTGACTGGTCGCCTCGGACCGGTCGGCCGTCGGCCGGGTGCGGAGGATCTCCGGGCCCGGCCGGGTGGCGTACGGATTGGACGGGAACCACTCGGTGAAGACGTCCCGCCAGAGGTACTGCAGGGACCGGGGGTAGGGGCCGGTGTTCTCGAAGACGGCCCAGGTGCCGGCCGGGACGGTGAGGACGTCGAGGTCCTCGGGGGCGTCGGCGCCGGTCACCACCGCGTGGTGGTAGTCCAGCAGGACGCCCTCCTCCCGGCTGTCGGAGAGGTGCACGACCGCGGAGACGATGCCCTCGGGCTCCTGGTCGGACAGGTCGGCGATGCGCTGCACGGTCTCCGGCGGGATGCCCCGGACCATCTCGGCGATGTGCGGGTTGACGCCCTCGTGGATCAGGGGGACGCGGGCCTTGCGGCCGACGACCTT
Source organism: Kitasatospora arboriphila (assembly GCF_039528095.1). Taxonomy (NCBI): domain Bacteria; kingdom Bacillati; phylum Actinomycetota; class Actinomycetes; order Kitasatosporales; family Streptomycetaceae; genus Kitasatospora; species Kitasatospora arboriphila. Next base: position 1,014 of record NZ_BAAALD010000028.1, on the reverse strand, counting down.
GAACTCGGGCTTCTCGACGATCCGGTACTTCATGGTGGTGCTCCCTTCGACGACGAGCCGGAAGGACATCCGGGGCTGGGAGTTCAGGGCCGCGCCCGTCCGCCGGGCCTCGCCCGGGCCGACGCCGTGCATCGCCCGGAACGCCCGCGCGAACGCCTCGGCCGATCCGTAGCCGTGGCGCACGGCGATCTCCAGCAGGGTCCGTTCGCCCGCGAGCACCTCGGCCCCCGCGACGGTGAGCCGCCGGCGCCGGACGTACTCCGACAGCGGGATCCCGGCGAGCGCGGAGAACATCCGCCGCAGGTGGAACTCGGACGTCCACGCGATGCGGGCCAGCTCGGCCGCCTCGATCCGCTGGTCGAGGTGGTCCTCGATGTGGGCCATGACCTGGTTCAGCCGGTCCAGCACTCCGGTCTCCTTCCCTTGCGACCACCACCGTAGGAAGGCCGGAGCCCGCCCGACCCGACTTTCCGTGCCCGTTCCGGTCGGGTGGGACGGGACGGGCGCGGATGGCCGGGTCGGGCGGGCACGGCGGAGCGCTGCCCCGGGAAGCCCCCTCCACCTCCCGGAGCAGCGCGGTCGGTACCGGTCTCAGTCCGCCAGCGGCAGGTAGACCCGGTTGCCCTGGGCGGCGAACTCCGCGGACTTCTCGGCCATGCCGGCCAGCGCCTCGGCGTCGTAGCCGGAGGCGACCGCGGTGGAGCCGTAGCCGTGCTCGTCGCGGATCTCCTGACTGATCTTCATCGAGCAGGGATTCAGCACGAACCCAGCACGTTCCCCGGTGCCCGACGTGCCGACGGCCGGCGTCCGCAGAACCCGCTGAGGAAAGGCCACGAAAGAAGAACCCCAGCCGACGCACGGCTGGGGTTCCTCTGTGCGGAAGTACCGGTCAACAGGTCGAGTCGGGCCCGTTCCTACGTGCCGGCAGACCGCACCCGATCGTGATCACCGCGGACCGGGGGTCAGCGCTTCAGGGTGAGGACGCCGGGCCGGTACGGCAGTCGGTCGTAGGGG
>NZ_BAAALD010000027.1:21472-83791 GCF_039528095.1 Kitasatospora arboriphila | reverse complement strand
ATGGTACTGCAGGGGGGACCCTGTGGGAGAGTAGGACGCCGCCGAACAATTCTTCATGGCAAAGCCCCCACCCAACAGGGTGGGGGCTTTGTTGTTGTAAGGTCAATGCCGCACACGTTCACGGCGGTACAGCTGTCAGGAGGGTCCCAGGTGGAGGTTCAGGAGACGCGGGTGCAGACGGACCGCGTCCTCACCATCCCCAACCTGCTGAGCATGGCCCGGCTGGTGGGTGTGCCCATCTTCCTGTGGCTGATCCTCTGGCCGGTGTTCGGCGGGCCGGAGAACGACGGCTGGGCGATCGTCGTGCTGATGCTGAGCGGCGTCAGCGACTACCTGGACGGCAAGCTCGCGCGGCGCTGGGGTCAGGTGAGCCGGCTCGGCCAGATCCTGGATCCGGCGGCGGACCGGCTGTACGTGCTGTCCACGCTGGTCGGTCTGACGTGGCGTGAGATCCTGCCGCTCTGGGTCACCGTCGTGCTGCTGGCGCGCGAACTGTTCATCGGCTCGCTGCTTCCCATTCTCAATCGGCACGGTTACGGGCCGCTCCAGGTGAGTTTCCTGGGGAAGGCGGCCACGTTCAATCTGATGTACGCCTTTCCGCTTCTGCTGCTCGGCAACGGGGAGAGCTGGCTGGCCACGGTCGCCGAGCCGGTCAGCTGGGCATTCATCTGGTGGGGCACGGTGCTCTACTGGTGGGCCGGCATCCTGTACGCCGTCCAGGCCCGGCAGCTGGTGCGGGCGGACCGTACGGCCGCCGTTTGAGCGGGCTGTTTGCACGCTGCTGACAAGATCTCCACGTCCGACTTGCCACGACACGGTGAGTCGGACGTTTTTATCCGGGTAGAGAAGCTCTGGAACGGTTTGATGGATCTGCAGGGTTCACCACCGCGAAGGAGGACGCACCCGAATGAAAGCCGTTGTGATGGCGGGTGGCGAAGGCACTCGACTCCGTCCGATGACGTCGAGCATGCCCAAGCCACTACTGCCGGTGGCCAACAGGCCGATCATGGAGCACGTGCTGCGGCTGCTACGGCGGCACGGTCTCACGGACACCGTGGTGACCGTCCAGTTCCTGGCCTCCCTGGTGAAGAACTACTTCGGGGACGGCGAAGAGCTGGGGATGAACCTCACCTATGCCAATGAAGAGGTCCCGCTCGGTACCGCGGGCAGTGTGAAGAACGCCGAGGACGCGCTCAAGGACGACTCGTTTCTGGTGATCTCCGGTGACGCGCTCACCGATTTCGATCTTTCCGAGTTGGTGGCCTTCCACCGTGAGAAGGGCGCGCTGGTCACCGTCTGCCTGACCCGGGTGCCCAACCCGTTGGAGTTCGGCATCACGATCACCGACGAGGAGGGGCGGGTCGAGCGCTTCCTGGAGAAGCCGACCTGGGGCCAGGTCTTCTCGGACACGGTGAACACCGGCATCTACGTGATGGAACCCGAGGTCTTCTCCTACGTCGCGGCCGGCGAGTCGGTCGACTGGTCGAGCGACGTCTTCCCGCAGTTGCTCAAGGAGGGCAAGCCGGTCTACGGCTACGTCGCCGAGGGCTACTGGGAGGACGTGGGCACGCACGAGAGCTACCTGAAGGCGCAGGCGGACGTCCTCGAGGGCAAGGTCGACGTCGAGCTGGACGGCTTCGAGATCTCGCCGGGTGTGTGGGTGGCCGAGGGCGCCGAGGTCGACCCCGAGGCGATCCTGCGCGGTCCGCTGTACATCGGCGACTACGCAAAGGTCGAGGCCGGGGTGGAGCTGCGCGAGCACACCGTGCTGGGCAGCAACGTGGTCGTCAAGCGCGGTGCCTTCCTGCACAAGGCGGTCATCCACGACAACGTGTACGTCGGCCCGCAGTGCAACCTGCGCGGCTGCGTGATCGGCAAGAACACCGACGTGATGCGGGCCGCGCGGATCGACGAGGGTGCGGTGATCGGCGACGAGTGCCTGATCGGCGAGGAGTCGCTGCTGGCGGGCAACGTCCGGGTCTATCCGTTCAAGACCATCGAGGCCGGCGCGGTCGTCAACACCTCGGTGATCTGGGAGTCCCGCGGCCAGGAGCACCTGTTCGGCGTGCGCGGCGTCTCCGGCATCCTGAACGTGGAGATCACTCCGGAGCTCGCCGTCCGGCTGGCCGGCGCGTACGCCACCACCCTCAAGAAGGGGGCGACGGTCACCATCGCGCGTGACCACTCGCGTGGTGCCCGGGCGCTCAAGCGGGCGATGATCTCGGCGCTGCAGACCAGCGCGATCGACGTCCGCGACCTGGAGAACGTCCCGATGCCGGTCGCGCGGCAGAACACCGCGCGCGGCAGTGCGGGCGGCATCTTCCTGCGAACCACGCCGGGAGTGCCGGACTCGCTGGACATCCTGTTCTTCGACGGGGCCGGCGCCGACCTCTCGCAGGCGAGCCAGCGGAAGCTGGACCGCGTGTACGCGCGCCAGGAGTTCCGGCGGGCCTTCCCCGGTGAGATCGGCGACCTGCTGCACCCGTCCAGCGTGTTCGACTCGTACGCGCGGAACCTGCTGCGGGCGGTCGACACCAGCGGGGTGCGCGAGGCCGGCCTGAAGGTCGTGGTGGACGCCGCGCACGGCAGTGCGGGGCTCGTCCTGCCGAGCATCCTCGGCCGGCTCGGCGTCGAGACGCTCACCGTCGACAGCGGCCTCGACGAGGCCCGGCCGACCGAGGATGCCGAGGAGCGGCGGGCCGCGCTGGCCCGGCTCGGTGAGCTGGTGGCGTCCTCGCGGGCGGCGTTCGGTGTGCGCTTCGACCCGGTCGGCGAGCGGGTGTCGTTCGTCGACGAGCTCGGCCGGGTGATCCAGGACGACCGGGCACTGCTGGTGCTGCTCGACCTGGTCGCGGCGGAGCGGCGCAGCGGCCAGGTGGCGCTGCCGGTGACGACGACCCGGATCGCCGAGCAGGTCGCGGCGTATCACGGCACCCAGGTGACCTGGACGACCACCTCGCCGGACGACCTCGCGAAGGCGGCCGCGGAGGAGGGCACGGTGTTCGGCGGCGACGGGCGCGGCGGGTTCGTGGTGCCCGAGTTCAGCGGTGTGCTGGACGGTCCGGCGGCGTTCGTCCGGCTGGTCGGCCTGGTGGCCCGCACCCAGCTCACGCTGAGCCAGATCGACGCCCGGATCCCGCAGGCGCACATCAAGCGGCGCGACATCGCGACGCCGTGGGCGGCCAAGGGCATGGTGATGCGCTCGGTGGTGGAGGCGGCCGGCAGCCGGCGGCTGGACACCACGGACGGCGTGCGCGTGGTCGAGGCCGACGGCCGGTGGACGCTCGTCCTGCCGGACCCGGCCGAGGCGGTCACCCACCTGTGGGCGGAGGGCCCCGACGACGAGGCCACCGAGCAGCTGCTCGACGAGTGGGCGGCGGTGGTGGACTCGGCCGGACGCTGAGGGAACACCGTCCGGTGACCCGGCCGGGGCGCGGCGGCAGCACGCCGCCGCGCCCCGGCCGGTCACGGTTCGGTGTCCGTCCGGGACGGTAGCGCGGGGGCTGTGCGTACGCCGCCCCGGCGACATGGGACGATGTCCCGCATGCCAGCAACGCCGACGCCGAGCGACTCGAACGGACGGTTCAACCGTCCGGACGCCTCGATGTCCCTGCTGACCAATGTGATGGACCACAGTCTGGACGAGGGCTACGCCGAGGCCGCGCGCCGCGGGGACGGTCCGAGCCGGCTGCCGACGAGCCTGCGCGGCAAGCTCACCCTGGCGGTCGGGCTGGCCCTGGCGGCGACCGTGGTGACCGTGGGCGGGGTGAACGCCTCCAAGGCCGAGCCGACGCTCGCCAAGGAGCGGGACGCGCTCGTCCACCGGGTCAACGACGCCACGAAGGCCGCGGACACGCTGCAGCGGCAGGTCGAGGACCTGCGCACGAAGGTCGCGACGGCCCAGCGGCAGGCGCTGCCCGTCGGCGGCGACAACGCGCTCGCCCTGCTCGCCGCCCGGACCGGCACGGGGGAGATCAGCGGCCCGGGCATCAAGCTGGTGATCGACGACGCCTCGGGCACCGGCGCGGGCGGCTCGGCGAGCAACCCGCGGGAGGCCGAGGGGTTCAACAACACCGGCCGGCTGCGCGACCGCGACCTGCAGCTCGTGGTGAACGGGCTGTGGCTGTCCGGCGCCGAGGCGGTGTCGATCAACGGCCAGCGGATGACGACGCTCTCCGCGATCCGCGCCGCGGGTGACGCGGTGCTGGTGGACAACCGGCCGCTGGTGCCCCCGTACACCGTGCTCGCGGTCGGGGACGGGGAGCGGTTCGCTCAGGCCTTCGACTCCAGCTCGGCCGGGCGCTACCTCAAGCTGATCCAGGACAGCTACGGCATCAAGTCGAGCGTGTCCGTGCAGAAGAAGATGTCGCTGCCGGCCGCGCTCGGCGTGACGCTGCGGACGGCGAAGCCCGGTGGTGCCGAGTCCTCCGCTCCGACGGCCTCCTCGGGCGGCACTCCGCCCCCGGGCAGTGCCCCGCCCTCGGCCGGCTCCTCGCCCTCGGGCAGTGCCCCGCCGTCCCGCCCGGCCTCCCGGGCCACCAAGTCGACCGCCACCCGGACAGGAGTACCTTCACCGTGATTGCCGTTCTGGGGCTCGTGATCGGCGTCGTCGTCGGCCTCTTCGTCCAGCCCGAGGTCCCCGACGCCGTGGTGCCGTACCTGCCGATCGCGGTGGTGGCGGCGCTGGACGCGGTGTTCGGCGGTGTCCGGGCGATGCTGGACGGGATCTTCAACGACAAGGTCTTCGTCGTCTCGTTCCTCTCGAACGTGGTCGTCGCGGCCCTGATCGTCTTCCTCGGCGACCAGCTCGGCGTGGGCGCGCAGCTCTCGACCGGTGTCGTCGTGGTGCTCGGTATCCGGATCTTCTCCAACGCAGCCGCGATCCGGCGGCATGTGTTCAGGGCGTAGGGAGACACGTCGTGGAACAGGACGACAAGCCGAACGGCACGCCGGTGCCCCCCGCGGAGGAGGGCGCGGCGCCCGAGCCGCGCGAGGCTCTCCGGAAGGCCGGCGAGGAGGCGGCGCCGCCCGTGACCCCGCCGGCCGGCGGGGAGCCCGCCGAGGGAGCCGTCGAGGAGCCGGCCGCGGCCGCTGCGGAGCCTGCCCGGGCCCCCGCGGCGGACGGGAGCACGGAGCCCCGCCCGTCCGAGGCCGAGGCCGGTGCTGAGCCCACCGCTGAGCCCACCGCTGAGCCGGCCGCGCAGGCGGAGAAGGCGGAGAAGGCGGAGGAGCCCGAGTCGGCGGACCCGGGTGCGCCGGCCGACTCGCGCCGCAGGCTGCGGGGTGCGCTCTGGCCGCCGCGGCTCTCCCGCGGCCAGCTCGTCGTGGCCGTGCTGCTGTTCGCGCTGGGCCTGGGTCTGGCGATCCAGGTGCGTTCCACCAACGACCACAACCAGCTGCGCGGGGCCCGCCAGGAGGATCTCGTCCGCATCCTCGACGAACTGGACAGCCGCCAGCAGCGTCTCCAGCAGGAGAAGACGCAGCTGGAGCAGTCGTTGACCCAGTTGGAGAACAGCTCCAACCAGGCCAAGGAGGCCCAGGAGCAGACCAGGAAGAAGGCGACCGAGCTGGGTGTGCTCGCCGGCACGGAGCAGGCGACCGGGCCGGGAATCGTCTTGACGATCAATGATCCCCAGGGGCAGGTGAAGGCGGATATGCTGCTGGACACCCTGCAGGAACTCCGAGCGGCGGGAGCGGAGGCGATTCAGATCAACGACGTGCGTGTCGTGGCCGGCACCTACTTCACCGACGGCGCCGACGGCGGTGTGCAGATCGACGGCAAGAAGGTGTCGCAGCCGTTCCGCTTCACGGTCGTGGGCAACCCCCAGGACCTGACGCCCGCGCTGAACATCCCGGGCGGCGTGGTCCGCACCCTGGAGAAGGAACAGGCGACCGCGGTCATCACCCAGCAGCAGAAGGTGGTCGTCGACGCGCTCGCAGCGCCGAAGCCGCTGCAGTACGGCAAGCCGGCGGCGAAGTGACGGGTCGACTGTCCTACGGTCCGTCAGGTACGCGCGGCCCCCGGTGGCGCGCCGCCGGGCGGCCTGAGGCACACTGGGATGTTCCACCCCGGCGGTGCGCTCCGCCGCCTGCTCGGGCCCGGCCGGATGCCGGGCCAGCTGCCTGTCCGAGCCTGTCACCCTGCCCCGCGGGCGGGTCTGTCACACGCAAGGGGATTCGCCCGTGAGTCTGTTCTCGAAGCTTTTCGGCCGCAACAACCGCCAGGAGTCGGCGGACGCGCCCACCGCGCGCCACCGCCACCCGGGGGAGGAGGCCGCCGTCCCCGGCATGCGGCCCGCGCCCGAGGCGGACCAGTACGCCGAGCGCCCGCTGTTCCGCGACGGCCACGGCGCGGCTCCGTACGAGGGGAATGCCCGGGGCTACGGCGCGTCGGTTGAATCGGGTGGCGCACCGCGCATAGGTTTCCCGGCAGCACCCTCAACCTCCGGTGGAGGGTTTACCCCGGACCCCTACGCCGGGCACGTCCAGCAGGGTGTGCCGAGCCAGGAGGCTGTGACGATGGCTGGCACCTCCCCGTGTCCGCGGTGCGGCAACCAGAACCCGGTCACGGCCCGGTTCTGCTCCAACTGCGGGACGGCGCTGCGCAGCGCGCCGGTGCCGGAGAGGGCCGCCGAGACCACGTCGACCATCTCGATCTCCGGGATCGAGTCGTACGAGCCCGGTGCCACCTCGACCGGCGCCACCCCGGCGCTGTCGCCCGAGGTGCTGGCCGCGATCGACGCCCTGCCGCCGGGCTCCGCCCTGCTGATCGTGCAGCGCGGCCCGAACTCCGGCAGCCGGTTCCTGCTCGACTCGGACGTGACCACCGCGGGCCGCCACCCGCAGGGCGACATCTTCCTGGACGACGTGACGGTCTCGCGCCGCCACGTGGAGTTCAGGCGGCTGCCCGGCGGCGGCTTCTCGGTCGCGGACGTCGGCAGCCTGAACGGCACGTACGTCAACCGGGAGCGGATCGACGAGGTCACGCTCAGCAACGGCGACGAGGTCCAGATCGGCAAGTACCGGCTGGTGTTCTTCGCCGGCCACGTCCGGGGGTACTGAATCCGACGTCGGCAGGAGCCCGAGTGACCGCGAACCCTCCCACCACCCTCGGGGCCACCCCCGTGCCCGCCACACGCCGTGCGGCCGAGGCACGGGGGAGGGGCGGCGACGAGCTGCTCTCGATCGGCGCCGTCCTGGCGTTCCTCCGGGACGACTTCCCCGAGGTCACCATCTCCAAGATCCGCTTCCTGGAGGCGGAGGGGCTGGTCGACCCGCAGCGCACCCCGTCCGGCTACCGCAAGTTCAGCGCCGGGGACGTCGAACGGCTGGCGTACGTGCTGCGCATGCAGCGCGACCACTACCTGCCGCTGCGGGTGATCCGCGAGCACCTGGACGCCATCGAGCGCGGCGAGGCGCCTCCGGCACTGCCCGCGCCGGAGGCCCGGCCCGGCCCGCTGGAGGAGGCCGACCGGGAGCTCGGCGCCGCGTCCGGCGCGGTAGCCGGGGTGCGGCTCGGACGGGCGGAGCTGCTCGCCGCGGCCGAGGCGGAGGAGGGCGAGCTCCTCGAGTGGGAGTCCTACGGCCTGGTCACGGCCGGGCCGGACGGCGGCTACGACGGGGAGGCGCTGCAGATCGCCCGGCTGGTGGCGGAGCTCGGCCGGTACGGCCTGGAGCCGCGCCACCTGCGGGCCATGAAGGCCGCCGCGGAGCGCGAGGTGGCCCTGGTCGACCAGGTGGTGGCTCCGCTGCGCCGGCACCGCAACCCGCAGACCCGGGCGCACGCCGAGACCACCGCCCGGGAGCTGGCCACGCTCTCCGTCCGGCTGCACGCGGCCATGGTGCAGGCGGGCCTGCGGGCCCGGCCGAACTGAGCGCCGGTGCCGACGACACCCCGGGGCCGCGTTGCTGACCAGGGCGGGAAGGACTGCGCTTTCCTATCGGCGGCGCGCGCCATAGGGTTGCCAGTGTGAATGAGCTCGACGTCGTGGGTGTCCGGGTGGAGATGCCTTCCAACCAGCCGATCGTGCTGCTGCGGGAGGTCGGGGGCGATCGGTACCTGCCGATCTGGATCGGCCCCGGCGAGGCGACCGCGATCGCTTTCGCGCAGCAGGGCATGACCCCGGTGCGGCCGCTGACGCACGACCTCTTCAAGGACGTGCTCGACGCGCTGGGCCAGCAGCTCACCGAGGTCCGGATCAGCGACCTGCGGGAGGGCGTCTTCTACGCCGAGCTCGTCTTCTCCGGCGGTGTCGAGGTGAGTGCGCGTCCCTCGGACGCCATAGCGCTGGCGCTGCGGACCGGGACGCCGATCTACGGCAGCGAGAACGTGCTCGCCGAGGCGGGCATCGCGATCCCGGACGAGCAGGAGGACGAGGTCGAGAAGTTCCGCGAGTTCCTCGACCAGGTCTCGCCGGAGGACTTCGGCGGCGGCCAGCAGTAGCACGGCCCGTTGCGGCGGCGCTGTTGCGGCGGCCTGTTGCGGCGGGTCGGCAGTAGCGGCGCCCGAGGCGGCGCCGCCCGCGGAGGGCGCGCGTACTGCGCGCTCCGGGGCGCTGCAACCGCGCTTTGCAAAAGCGGCCCCTGCTACCCACACTAAGGGCACGAAAAACCACTCTTCGGAGTGACATCCGACCGGAGCCCCGGCGTGGCGATCGTTGACGGGCCTGTGGTGACTGCCTACCGTCAAGGGAGGTTCCGGTCGGCCTGCGCCGTCCGGCGCCGGGAGAGCCGCAGGACCGAGTGGACGGAGGCAGGCATGAGCGGTAACGGCGACGACGCCACCGCCGGGGGCCTGTGCGCCGTGCACCTGCCGCGCGCCGCCCGAGGACCGGTTGCGCGGGGCCGGGAGGTCCCGGCCGAGCCGGCCGAGTCCGAACTGCCCCGGGTGGGCCGCTTCCCCGCCGTCCAGGCCGGGCAGCCCGCGATCGAGCGCATCCCGCCGACCTCCGCCCTGGTCGGGTACCGCGGGCCGACCGCGTGCGCGGCCGCCGGCATCACGTACCGTCAGCTCGACTACTGGGCCCGCACCGGGCTGCTGGAGCCCAGCGTCCGCACCGCCTACCCGGCCGGAGCGCAGCGGCTCTACAGCTTCCGCGACATCCTCCTGCTGAAGATCGTCAAGCGGCTGCTGGACGCCGGCGTCTCGCTGCAGAACATCCGCGTCGCCGTCGCCCACCTCCAGGCGGCCGAGCCCGCCGACCTCACCGGCCTGACCCTGATGTGCGACGGTGCCACCGTCTACGAGTGCACCAGCCCGCAGCAGGTCGTCGACCTGATCGGCGGCGGCCAGGGCATGTTCGGCATCGCCGTCGGCGCGGTCTGGCAGGAGCTGGAGACCGCCCTCGGCCGGCTGCACGCCGAGCGCACCGACACCGGTGAGACCCTGGTCGGCCACAACCCGGCCGACGAGCTCGCCCAGCGGCGCAACCGCGCGGTCTGACACCGCAAACGCGGTCTGACACGGCGACAGGCCGCGCCCGGGGTGGAACCGCACCGGCCCCGGCCGGCGTCCCGCCAGATGTGTCGATCAAGGATGTGAAGGTGCTGCGCAAGGCCGTGGCGCGGCTGCGGCGGATCCCCGGGCTCGGCGACCGCACCGGTCGGCGGCGCTGGTTCCAGGCCGCCGTTCTCGTCAGCGCCCTCGGGCTCGCACCCAGCACCTGGCTGTGGACGGGCGAGGGCGGCCGGGTCCGTACGGTGGCGGACGCCCCGGCCGCGCCGGTGGCCGTGGTCTTCGGCGCCGGGCTCTTCGGCGGCGAGCCCTCCCCGTACCTGGCGCACCGGCTCGACGCGGCGCTGAACCTCTATCAGCAGCACAAGGTGCGGGCCATCCTGGTCACCGGGGACAACAGCACCACCGCCTACGACGAGACCGACGCCATGCGCCGCTACCTGACGGACCGCGGGGTGCCCGACGTCCGGGTGGTCGGCGACTACGCCGGCTTCGACACCTGGGACTCCTGCAGCCGGGCCCGCCGGGTGTTCGGCGTCGACCACGCCCTGCTGGTCAGTCAGGGCTTCCACGTGCGACGGGCCCTGGCGCTGTGCGAGGCGGCCGGCATCGACGCGTACGCCGTCGCCGTGGACGAGCCGCACGACACCACCTGGTACTACGGCGGACTGCGGGAGATCCCGGGGGCCGGCAAGGCGGCGCTGGACGCCTGGCTGCGGCCCGACCCGCAGTTCCTGGGCGCGACCGAGTCCGGGGTCACCCGCGCGCTCGCGGACGCCGCCAAGCCGTAGCGCGGACACCGCCGAGGCGGTGGCGCAGGGCGCGGACGCTGCCCAGGCGTGGCGCAGGGCCAGGCGGACCGGGGGCGGCCCGCCTCGAACGGATTGTCACAGCCGTGCGCGATGATCGCGGTGTGCGGACTGTGCCGAGCATCATCCACCTCGACATGGACGCCTTCTTCGCCGCGGTGGAGCAGGCGTCCAAGCCGAGCCTGCGCGGCAAACCCGTGGTGGTCGGCGGCCTCGGCGGCCGCGGCGTCGTCGCCACCGCCTCCTACGAGGCCCGCAGGTTCGGCGTCCACTCGGCCATGCCGATGGCCCAGGCGCGCCGGCTCTGCCCGAACGCCGCCTTCCTGTCCGGCCGCTTCGCCGCCTACCGCCAGAACAGCGACATCGTCATGGCCCTGCTGCGCGAACGCTCCCCACTGGTCGAGCCGCTGAGCCTCGACGAGGCCTTCGTCGACCTGGAGGCCGGCCCGTACGGCCCCGCACTCGCCGAGGTCGACCCGGAGACCGGCGCGCAGCTGGTGCTCGCGGTCGCCGAGGACCTGCGCGCCGACATTCTCGAACGGACCGGCCTCACCGCCTCCGTCGGCGCCGCCGGCTCCAAGCTGATGGCGAAGATCGCCTCCGAGCAGGCCAAGCCGGACGGCCTGGTGCTGGTGGAGATCGGTTCGGAGCGGGCCGTGCTCAGCCCGATGCCCGTCCGCGCACTGCCCGGGATCGGCCCGGCCACCGAGCAGACGCTGCGCCGCGCGGGCCTGACCACCGTGGCAGACCTCGCGGACGCCGGCGAGGCCGAGCTCGTCCATCTGCTGGGGCGGGCGCACGGCACCGGTATCCACCTGATGGCCTTCGGCCACGACGAGCGGGCCGTGGTGCCCGACCGCGACGCCAAATCGGTGTCGGTCGAGGACACCTTCGAGGTCGACCTCGCCGACCGCGACCGCATCCTGCACGAGATCGACCAGCTCACCGCCCGCTGCGTCAAGCGGCTGCGGGCGGCGGGCCGCTCCGGCCGCACGGTGGTGCTGAAGGTACGCCGCTTCGACTTCTCCACCCTGACCCGCTCCGAGACGCTCCGCGCCCCCACCGACGACGAGGGCGTGATCGCGGAGACGGCCCGCCGGCTGGCCCTGCAGGTCGACACCACCGGCGGGGTGCGGCTGCTCGGCGTGGGCGTCTCCCAGCTGGCCGACTACACGCAGGAGGACCTCTTCGCCCAGGCCGCGCACACCGCGGAGGTGGAGGTGGAGGTGGCAGCGGCGGGTGAAGCAGAAGCGGATGTGGAGGCGGGGGTGGCGTCGGCGGAGGTCGGGGGAGCGGATGCCGCCGACACGGCTCCGGCCATGCCGCCGGCACTGCGCCGCTGGCTGCCCGGGCAGGACGTCCACCACGCCGAGCACGGTCCCGGCTGGGTGCAGGGCAGTGGTGTCGGCCGGGTCACCGTGCGCTTCGAGACGCCGTACGACCCGCCGGGCCGGGTGCGGACCTTCGCCGTCGACGATCCGGACCTGGAGCCGTCCGACCCGCTGCCGCTGCGCCGGGCCTGAGCTCCCGGCTCATAAGGCCGCCCGGGACGCCGGTGGAAATGGCGAGCGGCCCCGCACCGTCCCAGTGCGGGGCCGCTCGGCGGGGCCGGGCCGTGTCCGCGGTCGCATGCCCACAACCGTCCACGGGGCCCGGCCCCCCTCGCGCCTCGTCCCCTGGCGCGAGGGAGACGCCTCGTCAGGCGTCGGTCTTGGCCAGCTCGGGGCTGGAGGGGGTGGCCTCGGCCGGGGTGGCGGCCGGGAGGTCGGCGGCCTTGATCCGGCGGATGGCGAACGGCACCAGGCCGGCGACCACGCACATCACGGCGGCCGTCCAGTAGGCGTGCTCGTAGGCGGTCAGGGTCGGCAGGGCGATCGGGATCGGCAGCTTCATGGTGTCGCCGGTGAGGATGGCCGCCATGACGGCGGTGCCGACGGCGCCGCCGACGGTGCGCAGCACCGCGTTCATGCCGTTGGCGATGCCGCTCTGCTCGGCGGGCACGGCGCCGTTGATGTAGGCGGGCATGGCCGCGTAGGCGAGGCCGACGCCGAGGCCGAAGACGGCGGAGGCGAGGTAGATGTCGATCTCGTGGCTGTGCCGGACGGCGAGGTAGGCCATCGCGACGGCGCCGAGCAGGCCGCCGGCGACGAGCGGCAGGCGGGGGCCGCGGCGGGCGATCATCAGGGCGCCGAGCGGGGCGGCGACCATCGAGCCGAGCGCGGACGGCAGCAGCATGATGCCGGCGTGCAGCACGGTGGCGGTGAAGCCGTAGTGGGCGAGCTTCTCCGGGGTCTGCGCGAAGTTGCTGATGACCATGAAGGAGCCGTACATCCCGAAGCCCATGAGCAGGCCGGAGATGTTGGTGAAGGCGACGGCCGGGCGGGACATCATCTTCATGTCGACCAGCGGGTGGCTGACCTTGACCTCGATGAGGATCCAGACGAGGGCGACCACGGCGGCGACGGCGAACAGGCCGAGGGTGCGGTTGGAGGTCCAGCCCCAGTGGTTGCCCTGGCTGACGGCGATCAGCAGGGCGGAGAGCCAGCCGGCCAGGGTGAGCGCGCCGAGCGGGTCGGCGCCGCCCTCCTTGTCGACGACCGGGTCCTTGGGGACGCGGATCGCGACCAGCGCGACGGCGATGATGCCGAAGGCCAGGCCCATCCAGAAGATCGACTTGTAGCTCCAGTGCTCCAGCAGCAGGCCGGTGGCGACCAGGCCGAGGCCGCTGCCGACGCCCATGGAGGCGCTGATGGCGGCGACGCCGCCGGTGACCTTGGCCTTGGGCAGCTCGTCGCGGACGATGCTGATCGCGAGCGGGAGCACGCCACCGCCGGCGCCCTGGAGCACGCGGGCGACGACCAGCCAGGTGAAGGAGTGGGTGCCGACCGCGAGGGCGGAGCCCGCGACCAGGCCGGCGAGCGAGACCAGCAGCATCGGCTTGCGGCCGCGGAGGTCGCCGAACCGGCCGAGCAGCGGCGTGAGCACGGCCGCGGAGAGCAGGTTGGCGGTCATCAGCCAGGTGATGCTGGAGCCGGAGACGTCGAGCTCCTTGGCGAGCGACGGCAGGATCGGCACGACCGCGGTCTGCACCACGCTGAACGCCAGCATGGCCAGCACGAGCGCGGGGAGCACCCGCGCACTGCTCGGCTTCTCGTCCGTGGCGGCGGGCTGTGGGGCCTCACTCACGGTGGGTTTCCTCCCGTTGGGTCGCCGGAAGCCGGTCACTGCTTCAGGCGAGCGATAGTGAATGAACTGAAGTAACGATGCAGGCCAATACTTCAGTCTGTCAAATATCGATCGGTGAAGCTTTGGCAAAGCGCAGGTCCCGGACCGCCGCAGCGGACCGGGACCCCGGGGACGTCCTGCCGTCGGAGGATCAGACCGGGCGCAGCGGCTCCGGCCGGGCAGGCTGCGCCGCGGCCGTCCGCGCCGCGACCTGGACGGGCGCCTGGCCCGACGCGGCGGGCGCCGGCTGCCCACCGGCCGGAGCGGGCCCGGTCGGAGCGGGCCCGGTCGCGGCAGCCGCGGTGGTCGCCGTGGTGGAGGCGGTCGTGGCCGCCGCGCGGTCGGCCGGCTGGGGGCCGTACGGCTGGCGCGCCGTCCCGTCGTGCACCTCGACCTGCTCGCGACGCAGCTCCTCGCGGACGAGCTCCTCCTCGGTGTAGCGCTCCACCACCAGGCGCACCCGCTCGACCGGGGCCAGGTACTTGCGCACCACCGCCCGCTCCTCGCGCAGGGTCACCTCCTCGACCGCCTCGGCGATCTCCTGGTCGCTCAGCGCGGCCCGCTCGGCGTCGCTCACCGGCACCCGCTCCACCCGCATCCGCTCCCGCACCACCGGCACCCGGCGCTCCACGGCCTCCGAGGTGACGTACTTGCGCAGCCGGGCGGTGCCCAGCACGTGCCACTCGGTGCTGATGTCCAGCCGCTCCTCGCGGCAGACGATCTCGACCGGCCCCTGCGCCGAGGCCTCGCCGCCCTGCTGCGGCTCCGGCCGCTCGGGCCGGTCCGCGGCGGTCGGAGCGGCAGCAGGGCGGACGGTGCCGCCGGCCGGCACCACCGGGAGCTGCATGGTGTTCTCCGAGCTGTCCTGCCGGGAGCCGGCCGGTCCGGAGCCGTCCGGCCGGGTCCCCTCCTGCCGGGGCCCGTCGTGGCGCGTGCCGCCGTGCTGCCCGTCGGCGTGGTCCGTCCGGCCGTGGCCGTTCACCGCCGGGCGGCCGTTCGCCGCGGACTGCTCGGGCGCCGCGTGCGCGACCGCGCCGAACTCGGTGTCACCGGGGCGCTCGGCGGGCGCCGGGCCCGCCTCCGCGCCCGGCCGGCCGTTGGAGGTGTCCAGCCCGTAGTAGCGGTAGAGCTGCAACTCCTGGGCGGGTGACAGGTGCTGGCCCACGCCGAAGTCCGGGGAGTCCTTCACCAGCGACTTGTCGTACGGGACCTTGAGCTCTTCGCCCGAGAACTCGCTGGTGGTCAGCGGGATGAAGGCGTCCCGGCCGAAGATCCCGGTGCGGACGGCGGCCCACTCGGGCTCGCCGGTCGCGTCGTCGAGATACACCTCGTCGACCGTGCCGATCTTCTCACCGTTCCGGTCGACCGCCTTGTGCCCGATCAGGTCTCGCGGATCGATATCGGTCTGCACGCTGTCCTCCAGTGCCTACTGCTCCTGTGTCTCCGTGGACGTCGGGACGGCTGGAGGAGCTGGCCAGACGCCATCTACACAGAACGCCATGGACCGGTCACCGGCGAGCCGGGGGCGGCCGTCCGGGCCGGTGATCGGCCGTCCGGGGGACGGGCACGGCCCGCGGGCCCGCAGACGGGGCCCTCGGACCGGCCCCCGGCGGTGGGACGCCGGTCACAGCACCCGCCATTCCCGGCGGTCCCGCTGGTACCCTGGGCGGCGACCGCCGAGCCCGCGCGGGAGAGTCCCCGACCCCGCTGAGCTGGGGAAGGGGCGCCGAAGGAGCAACTCCTCCCCGGAATCTCTCAGGCACCCGTACCGCGTGGGCCAGGTCACTCTGGAAAGCAGGGCAGGACCGCCGGCACAGGAGCCGTCGGCACCACCCTCACCGACGGTGCAAGCCGACGAGATGCCCTCGGGCGTCAAGACGGCGAAGCTCTCAGGTACCGATGACAGAGGGGGAGGCCTGACGGGTTCGTACGTCTCCGGCTCCCCACGGCGGCCGACCGGCGTGCGTACCCCCGCCGGTCCGTGACCAGGAGGCCTCGACCCCCATGAACGCCCAGCCGAACCTCACCGAGCTCGAGCAGGCCAGCCCCTTCGAGACCCGCCACATCGGCCCCGACGCCGCCGCCCAGGAGAAGATGCTCGCCCAGGTGGGCTTCGCGTCCCTGGACGAGCTGGCCGACGCGGCCGTTCCCGAGGCCATCCGCAGCCTGACCGCGCTGGACCTGCCCGCCGGCCGCAGCGAGGCCCAGGTCCTCGCCGAGCTGCGCGAGCTGGCCGACCGCAACCGGGTCGCCACCTCCATGATCGGCCTCGGCTACTACGGCACCTTCACCCCGCCGGTGATCCTGCGCAACGTCCTCGAGAACCCGGCCTGGTACACCGCCTACACCCCGTACCAGCCGGAGATCTCGCAGGGCCGCCTCGAGGCGCTGCTGAACTTCCAGACCCTGGTCTCCGACCTCACCGGCCTCGCCACCTCCGGCTCCTCGCTGCTCGACGAGGGCACCGCCGCCGCCGAGGCGATGGCGCTGGCCCGCCGCGTCACCAAGGTCAAGGGCGGCGTCTTCCTGATCGACGCCGACACCCTGCCGCAGACCGTCGCCGTCATCGAGACCCGCGCCGAGCCGACCGGCGTCGAGGTCGTCGTCGCCGACCTGTCCGAGGGCATCCCGGCCGAGATCGCCGAGCGCGGCGTCTTCGGCGTGCTGCTCCAGTACCCGGGTGCCGCCGGCGCCGTCCGCGACCTCACCCCGGTCATCGAGCAGGCCCACGGCCTCGGCGCGGTCGTCGCCGTCGCCGCCGACCTGCTCGCCCTCACCCTGCTCAAGTCCCCGGGCTCGATGGGCGCCGACATCGCCTGCGGCACCTCGCAGCGCTTCGGCGTGCCGATGGGCTTCGGCGGCCCGCACGCCGGCTACCTCGCCGTCCGCGCCGAGTTCGCCCGCAACCTGCCCGGCCGCCTGGTCGGCGTCTCCGTCGACTCCGACGGCAACCGCGCCTACCGCCTGGCCCTGCAGACCCGCGAGCAGCACATCCGCCGCGAGAAGGCCACCAGCAACATCTGCACCGCCCAGGTGCTGCTCGCCGTGATGGCCTCGATGTACGCCGTGTACCACGGCCCCGACGGCCTCGCGGACATCGCCCGCCGCACCCACCGCTACGCCGCCGCGCTCGCCGCGGGCCTGCGCGCCGGCGGCGTGGAGCTGGTGCACGGCGCCTTCTTCGACACCGTCACCGCCCGCGTCCCGCAGCGCGCCGACGAGGTCGTCGCCGCCGCCCTCGAGGCGAACATCAACATCCACAAGGTGGACGCCGACACCGTCTCGATCTCCTGCGACGAGACCACCACCCGCGAGCACGTCACCGCGCTGTGGGCCGCGTTCGGCATCACCGGCGGCGAGCTCGACGAGACCGCCGACGCGCTGCCGGCCGCCCTGCTGCGCGACGACGAGTACCTCACCCACCCGGTCTTCCACAGCCACCGCTCCGAGACCGCCATGCTGCGCTACCTGCGCCGCCTGTCGGACCGCGACTACGCGCTGGACCGCGGCATGATCCCGCTGGGCTCGTGCACCATGAAGCTCAACGCCACCACCGAGATGGAGCCGGTCACCTGGCCCGAGTTCGGCCAGCTGCACCCGTTCGCCCCGGCCGACCAGGTGCAGGGCTTCCTCAGCCTGATCCACGGCCTGGAGCAGCAGCTCGTCGAGGTCACCGGCTACGACGCCGTCTCCATCCAGCCGAACGCCGGCTCCCAGGGCGAGCTGGCCGGCCTGCTGGCCGTCCGCGCCTACCACCTGGCCAACGGCGACACCCAGCGCGACGTCTGCCTCATCCCGTCCTCCGCGCACGGCACCAACGCCGCCTCCGCGGTGATGGCCGGCATGCGCGTCGTCGTGGTCAAGACCCTGGTCGACGGCGACGTCGACGTCGAGGACCTCAAGGCCAAGATCGAGCAGTACCGCGACCAGCTCTCGGTGCTGATGGTCACCTACCCGTCCACCCACGGCGTGTACGAGACCGAGATCACCGAGATCTGCGCCATGGTGCACGAGGCCGGCGGCCAGGTGTACGTCGACGGCGCCAACCTCAACGCGCTGGTCGGCCTCGCCAAGCCGGGCAAGTTCGGCGCCGACGTGTCGCACCTCAACCTGCACAAGACCTTCTGCATCCCGCACGGCGGCGGCGGCCCGGGCGTGGGCCCGGTCGCGGTCCGCGCGCACCTCGCGCCGTACCTGCCGAACCACCCGCTGCAGGCGGAGGCCGGCCCGGCCACCGGCGTCGGCCCGATCTCGGCCGCCCCCTGGGGCTCGGCGGCGATCCTGCCGATCTCCTGGTCGTACGTCCGCCTGATGGGCGGCGAGGGCCTCAAGCGCGCCACCCAGGTGGCCGTGCTGAACGCCAACTACATCGCCAAGCGGCTCGCCCCGCACTTCCCGGTGCTCTACACCGGCCCCGGCGGCCTCGTCGCGCACGAGTGCATCATCGACCTGCGCCCGCTCACCAAGGAGACCGGCGTGACGGTCGACGACGTGGCGAAGCGCCTGATCGACTACGGCTTCCACGCCCCGACCATGTCGTTCCCGGTGGCCGGCACGCTGATGATCGAGCCCACCGAGTCCGAGGACCTGCACGAGATCGACCGCTTCTGCGAGGCGATGATCCAGATCCGCGCGGAGATCGAGAAGGTCGGCTCCGGTGAGTGGGCCGCCGAGGACAACCCGCTGCGCAACGCCCCGCACACCGCCGCCGAGCTGGCCGGCGACTGGCAGCACCCGTACACCCGCGAGGAGGCCGTCTTCCCGGCCGGCGTGAACCCCGCGGACAAGTACTGGCCGCCGGTGAGCCGGATCGACGGCGCCTACGGCGACCGCAACCTGGTCTGCTCCTGCCCGCCGCTGGACGAGTACGGCAACTGAGCCGGTAGCGCATGACGGAGAGGGCCCCGGAGGACGATTCCTCCGGGGCCCTCGCGGCGTTCCCGGCCGGTGGTGCCGGTGGTGTGGTGCTGTTGTGGTGCCGGGTGGGTCAGGCCGCCACGGCGAGCGGGCGCCGCGGCGCGATCACCCGGCCGTCGGGCAGCAGTTCACCGGTGTCCTCGAAGAGCAGGACGCCGTTGCAGAGCAGGCTCCAGCCCTGCTCGGGGTGGCGGGCCACCGGTACGGCCGCCTCGCGGTCGGCCGACTCGGCCGAAGGACACTCAGTACGGTGCTGGCACATAGCTCGTACCCTCGCTTCGCTCGGATCCTGCCCCGCCGCACGGCACCCCCGTGGCGCGCCGCCCTGCCGGCGGATCATCCTCGCCGGCCCAGGTGTGAACCGGCGCTCCGGTGGGTAGGACAAGCCCCCACATCCGCTGGTTCCCAGTGTCGGCATCCCGAGTCCTTCCCGCAGCCTTTTTGTGACATGAGCCACAACCCGTCGCGGGAGATCACCCGTTCAGGCGGCCGACCCGTTCCGGAACGGCCGGACGGGCCACCGGGTTACTGACCCTGGTAGGTCAGAACCGATGGCCCGTCCGGGTGATGCGGAGGTGCCGGTCCGGAGGTCGCGCTCCGGCCGGCGTGCGGCGGTTCAGCTCTGGCTGAGCAGCATCGCGGCGCCGCCGAGCGGCGGGCGTTCCAGCGCCGCCAGCAACTCGCCCGCCCGGTAGATCCGGTGGGCCGTCACCCCGAGCGGTGCGGGGGAGAGCGGGATCAGCAGGTCGTCCCCGCCGTCCGGCGCCGAACCGTTCAGCCACAGCGCCGTGGCGTAGTGCCCCGGCATCGTCAGCAGCCGGGGCAGCCGGATCGTCCGTGAACCCTGCGCGAGCTGCCAGGCCTGCCGCAGCGCCTGGACGGTGGAGTCGAGGTAGGGGCCGGCCGCGAAGTGCGAGAAGGTGTGCCCGGCCACCGTCTCCGTCACCTCCGCCGCCGCGACGACGCCGCCGCTGCCCTGCTTGATGAGGAACCGCCAGCCGGTGCGCCGCGCGGTGCCCAGCGCGGACCCCTCCAGCACGTACACGGCCAGCGGATGCGCGGGGAGCAGCGGGCCGGCGGTATGGCGCAGCGCGGCGGCCGCGGGCTTGCTCAGCGCACCCTCGTCGTCGAGGGCGGCCAGTACGGCGCGCAGGGCGCTCGGCGGTGGCTGGGGGGTCTGCAGAGTCATGGCGGGTCGCCTCTCCGTGCGAGATCGGCGTGCGAGTGCGGCATACCGGCGTGGCGGGACCTGGCCGTGTCCGGTTGGGCATGATCGCGGTGCGGGCACGGAACCACGCGAGCACGAGGTTGTCGTGCGGCGGGAAACCGGCCGGAAGCGCAGTGCGAATTCTACTCGAACAGGTGCGCAGGGTGACCTTCTTATCACGTTCGGTGTGGGGCGGCAAGTCCGATCGCGGCTGACGGTCCGTCAGTTCTTGCCCTCGCCACCGCGTTCGAGACCCCGGGCTATCGATCTTCCGGATGGGCATGATGCATGCACGGTCGACCTAGGGGAGGAGGACGCTCATGGGCGAGAAGGTCGCGGCCACTCGCGCTGAACTGTCCGACCGGCAGCTGTACCGGCGCAAGCTCCAGTCCTGTCTGGACGTGTTCGAGCGGATGCTGCGCGAGGGACGTTTCGACCGCCCCAGAGCGATGATGGGCCTGGAGATCGAGCTCAACCTGGCCGACGAGCAGGGCATGCCGGTCATGCGGAACGCACAGGTGCTGGAGTCCATCGCCTCGGCCGACTTCCAGACCGAGCTGGGCCGTTTCAACATCGAGGTCAACGTCGCCCCGCGGCGGCTCGGCGGGCACGTCCTGGAGGAGCTCCGCGAGGAGGTCGACACCTGCCTGCGCTACGCGGACCGGCAGGCGGCCGACGCCGGCGCCCGGATCGTCATGGTCGGAATCCTGCCGACCCTCGACCTGGACCACACCGGCCTGGACGCCATGTCGCACAACAACCGCTACAGCCTGCTCAGCGACCAGATCCTGGCCGCCCGCGGCGAGGACATCGCGCTGGACATCGAGGGCGTCGAGCACCTCGCGGTCGAGTCGGTCTCGATGGTCGCGGAGGCCGCGGCCACCTCGCTCCAACTCCACCTGCAGGTCACGCCGGAGAAGTTCGCACCCGTGTGGAACGCGGCCCAGGCGGTCTCCGCCTGCCAGGTCGCGCTCGGCGCCAACTCGCCGTTCCTGTTCGGCCGCGAACTGTGGCGCGAGACCCGCCCGGTGCTCTTCCAGCAGGCCTGCGACACCCGTTCGGCGGAGCTCAAGGCACAGGGCGTGCGCCCCATCACCTGGTTCGGGGAGCGCTGGGTGGACTCCGCGCTGGACCTCTTCGCCGAGAACCTCCGCTACTTCCCGGCTCTGCTGCCGATCTGCGACGACGAGGACCCGGTCAAGGTGCTCGCCTCCGGCGGCGTCCCCAAACTCGCCGAGATGCGGCTCCACAACGGCACCATCTACCGCTGGAACCGTCCCGTCTACGACGTCGCCGACGGCATCGCCCACCTCCGGGTGGAGAACCGCTGCCTGCCCGCCGGGCCCACCGTCACCGACGTCCTCGCCAACGCCGCCTTCTACTACGGGCTGGTCCGCGTCCTCGCCGAACAGTCCCGGCCGGTCTGGACGAGGCTGCCCTTCGAACGCGCCGACGAGAACTTCCACACCGCGGCCCGGCACGGCATCGACGCCGTCCTGCACTGGCCCCGGCACGGCCGGGCCGGCCGCGGCGGCACCGCCCCGACCCCCGTCACCGAGCTCGTGCTGAACGAGCTGCTCCCGCTCGCCCACCAGGGCCTCGACGAATGGGGCATCGAACCCGCCGACCGCGACCGCTACCTCGGCGTCATCGAACAGCGCTGCCTGCGCCGCACCAACGGCGCCTCCTGGCAGGCCGCCACCGTGCACCGGCTGCGCGAGCACTTCGGCATGGACCGCACCGCCGCCATCGCCGCGATGACCCGCAGGTACGTGGAGTACATGCGCACCGGCGAACCGGTGCACACCTGGCCGGTCGGCTGACCGGCCGCGCCCCGCCGCCCGCGACCGGTGCCCGCCACCGGCCGCTCGCGGCGGGGCGCCCTCATCCGCGTGTGCGAGGATGATCGGCCCGGAGGCCGTCCGTGCCGACGGGCCCGCGCGCCGGCCGGCCGCGGGGAGCGAGCCGCCGCGCGGGAGACCAGGTGACCAGCGTTACGACCGAGCCGGAGACCGGCACCCCGGCCCGCCGCCTGCTCGGCGTCGAGCTGCTCATCGTGCTCGGCCTCTCCCTCGGGGCCAGCGGCATCGCCGCCCTGATCAGCTTCGCCGACTCGCTGACCCAGCCGATCGCGCTCGGCCAGCAGGTCGCCACCCTCAACGGCTCCCGCGCGCCGGGCCGGCCCTGGATCGACCTCGCCTGGCAGCTCTACTACATCGCCCGCGGACTCATGCCCGTCGTGCTGGTCGGCTACCTGCTGGTGCGGGAGGGCACCTCGCTGCGGGTGCTCGGCTTCGACCTCCGGGACAAGGCGCGGGACCTCGGGCGCGGCGCGCTGGTCGCCGCCGCGATCGGCGGCACCGGACTCGGCCTCTACCTCGCCGCCCAGGCCGCCGGCTTCAACCTCACCGTCGCCCCCTCCGGTCTGCCGGACGTCTGGTGGCGCATCCCCGTCCTGATCGGCTCGGCCTGGCAGAACGCGATCCTCGAAGAGGTCGTCGTGGTCGGCTACCTGCTGCGGCGGCTCGGCCAGCTGGGCTGGTCCTGGCCGGCGATCGTGGTCACCAGTGCGGTGCTGCGCGGGTCGTACCACCTGTACCAGGGCGTCGGCGGGCTCGTCGGCAACATGGTCATGGGCGTGGTCTTCTGCCTGCTGTACCGCCGCTGGGGCCGGGTGATGCCGCTGGTCGTCGCCCACGCCCTGATCGACACCGTCGCCTTCGTCGGCTACGCCCTCCTCGCCGGGCACGTCAGCTGGCTGCCCACGCCCTGACGGCCGCCCCGGGCGGCGGCCCCCCGCCCCCGAATGCGGTTGCGGTGGGGGCGGTGGGCGGGGGAAGGATGTGTCCATGGACAGTGCAGCGGATGAGGTGGAACAGGCGATCGCGGGGGAGCTGCAGCTCATGGATCCGCGGGTGCGCTCCTCGCCGGAGCTCGCCGGCCGGCTCCTCGACCCCGGGTTCGTGGAGGTCGGCGGGTCGGGGCGGCGGTGGACGTACGCGACGATGCTCGCGGAGCTGGCGGGCCACCCGGGCGGTTCGGCGGACGGGCCTCAGTACGAGCCCTCGGAGATCTCGGGCGTGCGGCTCGCGCCGGGGCTGGTGCACCTGACGTTCGAGACGGTGCTGGGCGGGCGCCGCAGCCGGCACAGCTCGATCTGGCGCAGGGGCCGGGACGGCGGCTGGCGGATGTACTACCACCAGGCCACCCGCGTCCCGCCCGGCGTGGATCAGTGACGCGGGCGCCGGAAGGCGCGGGGCGGGCGCCGGAGCAGGCGGTCGACGTGGTGGCGTTCGAGCCCCTGGTGGGGGTCGACCGGGATCAGCAGGCGGTCCGGGCGCAGCAGTGAGTTCCGGACGAGCCGGGGCGGGATGACGTCGTCGATCCACGCGAACGGGCGGCCCGCCGCGTGCCGGAGGATCGGGGCCCACTTGAAGCCGGAGAACAGCTCGGCGAGCCTCGTCCGCGGGTCGCCGGGCTGCCGGACGTAGCGGTTGACCCCCACCACCGGCAGCTCCGGCAGGCCGAGCAGCGGTGCGAGGTGCTCGTTGGCGGACTCCTGCCAGGTGGTGGCCCAGCACAGCCGGTAGGTGCCGGAGAGCTCCCGCAGCCACTCGCCGTGGACGGGGGAGAGCAGCACCTCGTACCCGAGCAGTTCGTGGCGTCGGAAGCCGTCCGCCGGGTACGGGTCGGCGGGGTTGAGCACCCCGTCGACGTCGATGTACAGCAGTGGTGCGTCCGGCATGCCTTCTCCCCCTCGGCCTGTACCGGTGACGGACGCGCCGCGGGGCCGCCCGGTTGCTCAGACGCCGACCGGTTCGGTGGTGCCGGCCGGTTCGCGGGCGCCGGCCGGGGCAGGCCCGGGCAGCGGACGGCTGAGCTGGCGGACCTCGGGGACGACGAGGACGGCGGCGGCCAGGGCGAGCGTGACGAGCGCGCATGTCCACAGCGCGCCGTCCAGGCCGAGCGCGTCGGCGGCGGGCCCGGCCATCGCGGTGCCGAGCGGGGTGAGCGCGATCGAGCCGAGGTGGTCGTACGCGCTGACCCGGGAGAACATCTCGGACGGGATCTCCTGCTGCAGCGCGACCATCCAGTTGACGCCGAAGACGGTGACGCCGGCGCCGGAGACGAACATCGCCGCGACCAGCACGGGCAGCTCGGTGCGGGCCGCGAGGGCCAGTCCGGGCAGCGCGAAGAGGAAGACGCCCCCGTTGCCGGTGAGCAGGATGCGGCGCGGCTGCCAGCGGGTCATCAGGACGCCGGCCGCGACCATGCCGATGCCGAAGGCGGCCATCGCGACGCCCCAGGCGCGGGCACCGCCGAAGCGGAGGTCGGCGACGACCGGCCCGTACACCGTCTCCACCGCGCCGACGCAGGCGACCACCACGGAGAACTGCAGCACCACCGCCCAGAGCCACCGCCGGGAGGCGAACTCGCGCCATCCGAGCCGGAGCTCGTGGACGAGACCGCTCTCGTGGGCGGCGTCGCGGGGTGCCGGGGAGACCTTCAGGAAGACCCGCAGGCCGCCCGCGACGGCGAAGCCGACCGCGTCCAGCACCAGCACCCAGCCGGGCCCGACCGCGGCGGTCAGCGCGCCGCCGAGCGCCGCACCGCCGATCTGCGCGCCGTTCATCGCCATCCGGTAGACCGAGAACGCCTTGCCGGCGTGCTCGGCGGCCACGCTCTCCATGATCATGCCCTCGGAGGCGGGCGCGTAGAACGCCTGGCCGGCGCCGCCCGCGGCGGAGAGCAGCACCAGCGCCCAGACCGGCGGCGCGCCGGACAGCACCAGGGCCGCCAGCACCGCCTGGGAGATCGCGTTGAAGAGGTTGGCGGCGACCATCACGTGGTGCCGCGGCAGCCGGTCCGCGAGCGCGCCGCCCACCAGCAGGAAGAGCACCAGCGGGACGAGCCGCGCCGCCGTCACCCAGCCCACCTCGGTGGTGGAGCCGCCCGCCTCCAGCACGGCGAACGCGGTGGCGATCGGCGCGGCGGCGTTGCCGAGCCCGCTGACCACGGTGGCGGCCGTCTGGATACGGAAGTTCCGTCCCGCCCAGGCGAACGGGCGGGGTGCGGAGGGGCCGGTGGGTGCGTCGGCGGGGGAGGCGGGGGAGGTCACCCGGAGACTATCGGTGTTCCGCCGCGCGATGTCCATCCGGTTTCCGGTGCCCGCCGTCCGGTGGGGACGGCCCGGGCACGCACCCGGTCGGGCGGCTCAGCCGAGGTGGCCCCAGAGGAAGCTGAGCGTGCGCTGCCAGGCGATGTCGGCCTGCAGCGGGTCGTAGGTGCCGGCCAGGTTCTCGTCGTTCATGAAGGCGTGTCCGGCCGGGTAGAAGTGGATCTCCGGCCGCCGGTCGGTGGCCTCGCCGATCAGCATCGCGGCCTCGTCCACCGCCTCCTGGGGGATCGAGCGGTCCTCCTCGCCGTAGTGGCCGAGCACGTGGGCGGTCAGGCCGCGGTAGTCGTAGTCCGGGATCCTCGGCAGGCCGTAGAAGGGGACCACCGCGGAGACCCGGTCGCCCTCCTGTGCGGCCAGCACCAGGGCGAACCCGCCGCCCATGCAGAACCCGACGACGCCGACCGCGTCGCCGACCACGTGCGGCAGCCCGAGCAGGAGGTCGACCGCACCACGCAGGTCGCGGGCGGCCCGGTCGGTCGGCAGCTCGCGCAGCATCCGGGCGGCCTCCTCCCGGTCGTGCGTGGTGGCGCCGCCGAACAGGTCCGGCGCGAGGGTGACGAAGCCCTCGGCGGCGAACCGGTCCACCATCGACACCATGTGCGAGGTCAGGCCCCACCACTCCTGGACGACCACCAGTGCCGGACCGGTGCCCTGCGGCGGCACCGCCAGGTAGCCGTGTGCCGTGCCCCCGTTGCTAGGGAAGGTGACGTTCTGCGGGGAACTGCCCATGGCCTCTCCGTGGGGTGGGCCGCGTGAACGCGGCGGGGCGGCGGGTGCGGGGACGATGCTATGCGCGGCGGCGGTGCGGCACGGGGGACGCGCACCGCGCCGATCGGGTGAGCGGCCCCGGCCGTCAGCCCATCTCCTCCAGGGCCCGCCCCTTGGTCTCCCGGATGCAGAAGACCACGAACGGGATGGAGAGGAGCGCGAACCCCGCGTAGACGGCGTAGGTCGCCGACAGGTTCCAGTCGGCGAGGTCCGGGAAGGAGACGGTGATCGCCCAGTTGGCGATCCACTGTGCGGAGGCCGCCACCGACAGCGCCAGCGCCCGGATCCGGTTGGGGAACATCTCGCCGAGCAGCACCCAGACCACCACGCCCCAGGAGAAGGCGAAGCAGAACACGAAGACGTGCGCGGCGACCAGGGCGACCGTGGCGTAGGTCTGGTCGAGCGTCGCGCTGTCGCCGGTGCCCTGCCGGAACGAGAACGCCCAGGCGGCGGTGCCCAGCGAGAGGGCCATGCCGACCGAGCCCGCCAGGGCCAGCGGCTTGCGGCCGATCCGGTCGACCAGGGACATCGCCAGCACCGTGCCGATCACGTTGACGATCGAGGTGGAGAGGCTGATCAGCAGGGAGTTCGACTCGTTGATGCCGACCGACTGCCAGAGGAAGGACGAGTAGTAGAAGATCACGTTGATGCCGACGAACTGCTGGAAGACCGAGGCGCCGATGCCGACCCAGACGATCGGCAGCAGCCCGAACCGCCCGCCCAGCAGGTCCTTCGCCCGCGGCTTGTGCGCGGACTCCAGCACCGCCCGGATCTCGGCGATCCGAGCGTCCAGGTCCACGTCCGGGCCCTCCACCTCGGCGAGCACCTCGCGGGCCTGCTCCTCGCGCCGGTCGGCGATCAGGTAGCGCGGCGACTCCGGGATCGCCAGCGCCATCAGCCCGTACACCAGCGCGGGGATCGCCTCCACGCCGAGCATCCACTGCCAGGCCTGGATGCCGCCGAGGTGGTTGGTGGACTCGCCACCGGCCGCCTGGTTGAGCGCGTAGTTGGCGAGCTGCGAGACGGTGATGCCGAGCACGATCGCCAACTGCTGGAAGGAGGCCAGCCGGCCCCGGTACGCGGTCGGTGCCACCTCGGCGATATAGGTGGGGGCGATCACCGAGGCGATGCCGATCGCGATGCCGCCGACGACCCGCCAGAAGCCGAGCAGGCCGATGCTCGGCGGGAACATCGAGCCGACGCCGCTGATCGCGAACAGCACCGCGGCCAGCAGCATCGTCCGGACCCGGCCGAGGTGGTCGGCGAGCCGGCCGGCGATCACCGCGCCGAACGCCGAGCCGAGCAGCGCGATCGCGACGACGAACGCCGTCGTGCCGTTGCCCACTTCGAAGTGCTGCTGAATGCCCGTCACCGCACCGTTGATGACGGCGCTGTCGTAGCCGAAGAGGAAACCGCCCATCGCGGCCGCGGCCGAGATGAAGACGACGTGGCCGAGGTGGTCCTCGGCGTCCGGCGGGGAGATGGACACGCGAGCGGCTCCTCGGCGGTCGGCGGCCCTCCTGCTCGGCCGGATGGACAGGGCACGTCCCACAGTCCATCAGTTCCGCGCCCCCACCGCCCGCCGGGCCGGGCCGGCCGGGCGACGGAGGTCACCCGGACGCCGTCACCCGGATGCCCGGACACGCCGGCCCGGCCAGGAACCGTCGTCAAAGGGTGCTCGGGCGGTCGGTTCAGGGGCGCGTGGGGGCCTTCGGCCGGGATATGCCCCCACGCGCCCCATGCGGTGTCCGTGTGCCCTTCGAAGACACGTCCTACGGCCGAGCGGCCGGGCCGGGGCGCGGGCCGTCGGCCGTGGCCGCCCGCAGGGCGTTGCGCCGCAGCAGCTGCGCCCGGGCGCCGGCGTCCAGCCCGGTGCCGCGCTCGGCGAGCCGGCCGGCCAGCGCCGCCTGCTCGGCCACCGGCTTCTTGTCGTCGTACTTGAACTTGGCCCGGACCTCGCGGACCGTCAGCCGCAGCCCGCGCAGGCCGCTCAGCAGCGGCCCGAACGGCGCCTCGCCGGGGGTGACGTCGAGCGGTGCCTCCGGCTGGAAGTGCGCCGCCTGGCGGCGGAGGATCTCGGCCTTGCCCGCCGCGTCCTCGACGACCGCGGCGGTGCAGTGGAAGTGCACCGAGGCGTACAGGCTCGTCGGGGTGCCCGGCTCGCCGCGCCAGTGGCCGGGCGCGTAGGCGTAGTCGTCCGTCACCGCCAGGGTGACGTGCGGGTCGGCGCGCAGCGCGGCCCAGACCGGGTTGGGCGCCGCGAGGTGGAGCAGGATCTCGCCGGCGTCCGCGTCCAGCAGGAAGTGCGTCGGGACGAGCACCGGGCCCCGCCCCTCCGCGCCGTTCGCGGCGAGCACCCCGAAGTCCCGGCCCTCGGCGAGCCAGGCGCGCCACTCGGCGTCCGTGCCGGCGTCCCAGGACCGGATCAGCACGGCAGCTCCCCGGCGACGAAGTCCGCGAGGTAGCCCGGGACGGGGCCGGTGGTGCTCGGGTGCGGCTCGGGAGCGGCGTAGACCGTGCGCACCGGCACCACGCCCGACCAGTGCGGCAGCGGGAGGTCGTCCTCGTCGTCGTTCACGCCCCCGGTGCGGGACTTGAGGGACACCTCGTCCAGGTCGAGCCGGACGACGGCCGTCGCCGCCGCCTCCTTGGCGTTCGCCGGCCGGGCGTCGGCCGAGCGGCCGGGCACCGCCTGGTCGACCAGCGCGTCCAGCGCCGTCGCCAGCTCGTCCGGGTCGGTGACCTGGAAGGCGGTGCCGTGGGCGACCACCGAGCGGTAGTTGACGGAGTGGTTGAACGCCGACTTGGCCAGCACGATGCCGTCGACCAGGGTGACCGTCACGCACACCGGCAGGCCCTCGTCGGCCCCGGCGCCGCGCAGCGGCCGGCTGCCCGTCGAGCCGTGCAGGTACAACGCGTCGCCGACCCGGGCGTAGATGGTCGGCAGGACGACGGGCGCGCCGTCGGCGACGAAGCCGAGGTGGCACACCCAGGCGCTGTCGAGGACGGCGTGCACGGCCGCCCTGTCCCAGCTGGCGCGGTCGCGCGATCGGGTGGGGACGGTGCGGGGAGTCCGGGCGTAGGCCGTGTCCGACATGACAACCTCACTGCACTAGTGCATAATCTTCTTTGTGCTAGGAGACTATCCGATCAAGGGTCGGCGGGCCAGCGAGATTGCGGCCGACGTCGAAGGGGCCGTCGCCGAGGGGCGGCTGGCGCCCGGCGCCGCGCTGCCGCCGCTGCGCGAACTCGCCGTCGAGCTGGGCGTCAATCCGAACACCGTGGCCGCCGCCTACCGGCTGCTGCGCGACCGCGGCGTGATCGAGACGGCCGGCCGCAAGGGCAGCCGGGTCCGCCCCCGCCCGGTCACCACCCCGCGCGACGAGGTCGGCATCGCCGTCCCGCCCGGCGCCCGCGACCTCTCCGCGGGCAACCCGGATCCGGCGCTGCTGCCCGCGCTCGGCCCGGCCCTCGCCGCGGCGGCGGCCGGTCCGCCCGTGCTGTACGGGCACCCGCCCGCCGATCCCGGGCTGGTCGAGTTGGCCCGGGCCTCCTTCGCCGCGGCCGGCGCCCCGGCCGGCGCGATCGCGGTCTGCTCCGGCTCGCTCGACACCATCGAACGGGCCCTGCTGGCCCGGCTGCGCCCGGGCGACCTCGTCGCGGTGGAGGATCCGGGCTGGGGCAGCCTGCTCGACCTGGTGCCCGCGCTCGGCCTCAAGCCGGTGCCGGTCCGCACCGACGACGAGGGGCCGCTGCCCGTCGAGGTGGCCAATGCGCTGGCGCTGGGCGCCCGCTGCCTGATCGTCACCAGCCGGGCGCAGAACCCGACGGGCGCCGCGCTGAGCCCGGCCCGCGCCGCGGCCCTGCGCGAGGTGATCGCCGGCCGTCCGGGCATCCTGCTGATCGAGGACGACCACGGGCACGGCATGGTCGACCTGCCGTTCCAGTCGCTGGCGGCGGGGCCGGACGGCGTCCCGATCACCGAGCACCGGCTGCTGGTGCGGTCGGCGGCGAAGGCCTACGGGCCGGACTTGCGCCTCTCCGTCGCGATCGGCGACGAGGACACGGTCGGGCGCGTCCTGGGGCGGCAGCGCCTCGGCGCGGGCTGGGTCAGCCACCTGCTGCAGCGGGCCGTCGTGGAGCTGTGGCGCAGCGACGCCGCGCCGGTCGCCCGGGTTGCGGCGGCCTACGGCGAGCGCCGGGACGCGCTGCTGCGGGCGCTGGCCGCCCGCGGGGTCGCGGCGCACGGGCGCAGCGGGCTGAACGTGTGGATCCCGGTGCGGGACGAGACGGTGGCGGTGGCGGGGCTGGTGCAGCGCGGCTGGGTGGCGGCGCCCGGCGCGCGGTTCCGGCTGCACTCGGAGCCGGCGATCCGGCTCTGCGTGGCGACGCTGGAGCCCGGCGAGGCGGAGCGGCTGGCGGCGGACGTGGCGGAGGTGCTGGCGGCGGGCCGCGGCGGCGCGCGGGGGGTCTGAGCTGGGGCGGTCCCGCCGCGGCGGGGGCGGACGGACGGCGAGGGGTCGGCGCTGGGTCGGCGCGGGGTCGGTGACGCAGGGAGAAACCCGGTCACTGTCCGAATTGTGGCATGCAGATACCTGGCGGTAATAACCGCGTCCATGCCATCTTCATCGCGCCACCGGCCGGCGGTCCACCCTCACCAGCCCCGCGCACCCACAGCGCGGGGCCGTCCGCAGGAGTTTCGCCGTGCCCGAGATCCGCCCTGCCCGAAGAAGAAGCACCACCCGGGGAGTCCCCGGCGCCCGCCGGTTCGCCGCCCTGTGCGGGGCGGCGGCCCTGGCCCTGCCGATGCTGGTCACCGCCGCCGCCCCGGCCGCCGCCGCCGGTCCCACCGCCGTCGTCTCGATGGGCGACAGCTACGTCTCCGGCGAGGCCGGGCGCTGGGACGGCAACAGCGACACCGCGAGCGGCGGCCGCGACGGCACCGACCGCGCCTGGACGGGCAGCGGCTACGACCCGGCCCGGGTGTACGGCAGCACCTACACCTCCGGCTGCGACCGCTCCGACTCCGCCGAGGTCCGTTCCGCCTCCGGCGTCGCCCAGACCCAGATCAACCTCGCCTGCTCCGGCGCCACCTCCGCCAACGTGTTCCGCGCCGCGAACGGCGGGCAGTCCTTCAAAGGCGAGGCCCCGCAGGCCGACCAGCTGGCCGCCGTCGCCGCGCAGAACACCGTCAAGCTGATCACCCTCTCCGTGGGCGGCAACGACCTGGGCTTCGGCGACGTGATCTCCACCTGCGTCCAGGACTACGAGATCTGGTGGTCCTACTGCCACGACGACCAGCAGGCCGCCGTGGACGCGAAGATGGACGCCGCGATGGCCGGGGTCGGCAAGGCCGTGGACGAGGTCCGCGCGGTGATGTCCGCCGCCGGCTACACGTCCTCCTCGTACCGGCTGGTGCTGCAGTCCTACCCGTCGCCGATCCCGCGCAGCAGCGAGAACCGCTACCCGGAGAGCGGCTGGAGCCGCACCAACACCGGCGGCTGCCCGTTCTGGAACCTCGACGCCGACTGGGCCCGGGACTCGCTCGTCCCGCAGATCTCCGACCGGCTGGCCGCCGTCGCCGCCGCCAAGGGCGTGCAGTTCCTCGACCTGCGGGACCTCCTGCAGGGCCGCGAGGTCTGCTCGACCGCGACCCGGCTGGCGACTCCCGGCACCCCGCCGTCGGCGACCACCAGCGAGTGGGCCCGCTTCCTCGACATGGGCACCACCACCCAGGGCGCCCTGCAGGAGTCCTTCCACCCGAACCACTACGCGCAGCTGGCCCTCGGCCGCTGCCTGACCCTGCTGAACGCGCAGCCGACCGGAAACTGGTCCTGCCGCAACACGCCCGGGCGGGACGCCGCCGGGACGTACCTGACGGCCCGCTAGCGGGCTCAGCGCACGGCGCCGCGCATCAGCTTGCCCTCCGTGGACAGCAGCCCGGAGCGGTAGTCGAAGCGCGGCGCCGCCGCGAACATCAGGTACAGGTACTTGGGGTTCTCCGCGAACCAGTAGCCCGGCGTCAGGTCGCCGCGCCGCAGCGGGGCGGCGGTGACGTCCTCCGCCACGGTGTAGCCGCCCGGCACCCGCAGGTGCTCCCGCAGCCCGGCGAAGTAGCCGTAGGCGGTCTCCTTGTACTGCCGGTCGCCGGTGAGCATCCACAGGTCGAAGGAGGAGTTGACGTACTCCGGCCGCAGGTCGTTGCGGGCCGAGCGGACGGTGGCGTCGCCGTAGTCGATGGCCTCCGGCACCACCGGGTTGTTGTCCAGGATCATCGTCCAGGTGTTGTAGTAGTCCACCGCCGCGTCCATGTCCCCGCCCTTGCCGAGCAGGCCCGGGTAGAAGGAGCCGAGCTCGGAGGCGCCGCGGCCGGTGGTCCGCCCGGTCGCGTAGTCGACCTGCTTGTACCAGGCGTAGCCGCCCCGGTGCTCCAGCTGGTAGCGGAGCACGGAGCCGGTCAGCAGCCGGTACCAGTCGCCGAGTTCGCCGTCGCCGAAGAGCTCGGCGCCGGCCCACAGGTACTCGTAGTAGGAGTCGACCGGCGGGTTGGGGGCGCAGGAGGTGGTGTCCGTCCAGCGGCCGGTCTCGATGTTCAGCGAGGTGCCGAGCAGGCCGAGGGCCGAACGCCGGTCGAAGACCGCCCGCATGGCGCGCTTCGCCGCGTCCCAGTACTTCTGCCTGCCCGTCAGCTGCGAGAGCATGCCGAACTCGAGGATGTTGGAGCCGATCTCGGCGAGCGGGCTGGTGTTGCCGGAGACCGCCCCGGTGCGCAGGTTGACGTACCGGTAGGGCATGCCGGTGGGGGAGCGGGTGAAGGCGGGCAGCAGCCGGTCCGCGAGTTCGCGGCAGCGGTCCAGCAGCGGCTGCCGGCCGGTGCAGAGGTAGCCGGCGACCAGGCCGCCGACCAGCCGGATGATCGTCTCGAAGACCTGGACGTCGGCGTCCTGGGCCGGGTCGAGCTCGCGCTCGATCCAGTCGGCGGCGAGCGCGACCTCGTCGTCGAGCTCCATGAGCCACAGGGTGTCCAGCGCCTCGACGATGGACAGGCCGAAGGTGCGCCCGTCGGCGAAGAAGTCGTTGCGCCCGCCGGAGACCGGCCGGACCTCGTCGTAGCCCCAGGCCGCCCGCTTGTACCCCTCCCAGCTGTGCACGAACTCGTCGCGGACCTCCCGCGCTGCCACCGCGTCGTCCGGCATCCCGGCGGCGGGGGCGGCGAGTGCGGGCGCGGCGGCGGCGGGTCGGGCGAGCGCGGCCCCGGCGGTGGCCACGGCGGCGGCGGAGAGCACGGTACGGCGGCGGGGCAGGGAGAGTGATCGCATGCTGCCGGACGGTAGTCATGCGGACCCTCCGTGGTCCGACAATCACCACAGGGCGCGTGTCGGCGCTACCGCCCAGGTCAGGGCGGTAGCGCCGGCTCCGGTTCGACTGCCGGGATTCACCCGACAGGCGTGCTGACCCTCCGTCAGGTGGCGGATCCCTTCGCGAGCAGCATCTGCGCGTGCTCACGGACCTGGTCCTTCGTCAGGTAGGCGTCGGTGTACTCGAAGTCCTGCAGCCGGGCGGGCTGCCGGGCGAGGAAGCCGGTGCGGACGAAGTCGTCGCCGGCGGTGGCGTTCAGCAGCCAGTTGGCGCCGACGCGGAACTTGCCGGAGTTGGTCCGCATCGCCATCAGGTGGTACCCGCGGGCGACCAACTGGGCCGGCACGCCGTGCAGTTCGACTCCCGCCGGCTTGGAGACGGCGTCCTTGCCACCGAGGTCGACGACCAGGCCGAGGTCCTTGTGGTAGTAGGGCTCCAGCGGCTGGTTGTGCATCGCGGCGACGACGTTGTCGGCGACCGCCTTGCCCTGCCGGGCCGCGTGCTGGGCGGTGGGCGGGCAGACCGCGCCGTCGCCCTTGGCGAGGTCCGGCACCGCGGCGGCGTCGCCGAGGGCGAACACCCCGTCGAACTGCGGGACCCGCATCTCCGCGGTCACCGCGATCCGGCCCCGCACGGTCTCCGCGTCCAGCGTGGCGATCAGCGGGCTGGCGACCACGCCGGCCGTCCAGATCAGGGTCCGGCAGGGCAGCAGCCGGCCGTCGGTGAACTTGACGTTCTCGGCGCCGACCTCGGCCACCGACACCCCGAGCGAGACCTCGATCCCGCGTCCGCGCAGGATCTCCAGCGCCGTGGTGCCGAGCTTGTCGCCGAGCTCGGGCATCAGCTTCGGAGCGATGTCGATCAGGTGCCACTTGATCAGCCGCGGGTCCAGCCGCGGGTAGCGGCGGATCGCCGCCGTGGTCAGCCGCTGCAGGCAGGCCGCCGTCTCGGTGCCCGCGTAGCCGCCGCCGACCACCACGAACTGCAGCCGGGACTCCCGCTCGCGCTGGTCCAGCGTGGTCGAGGCGAGGTCCAGCTGCGCGATCACGTGGTCGCGCACGTACGCGGCCTCGGCCAGCGTCTTCATGCCGCGCGCGTAGTCCCGCAGCCCGGGGATGTCGAAGGTGCGGGTCACGCTGCCGGGGGCGAGCACCAGGTGGTCGTAGCGCTCGGCCACCACCTCGTCGGTGATCTTGCGGACCACGATCACCTTGGACCGCGGGTCCACCCCGATCGCGCCGCCCGGCACGATGTGGGTGCGCCGCAGCGTCCGGCGCAGCGAGACCGCCACCGACTGCGGGGTGAGCACCCCCGCCGCGACGTGCGGCAGCAGCGGCAGGTAGAGCTGGTAGCTGAACGGAGTGACCAGGGAGATCTCGGCCTCCGCCGGTGCCAGCTTGCGCTCCAGGCGGCGTGCACACTCCAGGCCGGCGAAGCCGCCGCCCACGATGACGATTCTGGGTCGCTCCATCGTCCATCCCTTACGTGCTCGTCCGTGCCGTGCCGGGACATCGTTTTCCCCCAAACTCGCACGGACGAACGGGGCCTGCCACCGCAGCACGGCACGGGGAGTAGCCGGGCGCCGATAGGCTGGCCGGATGCTCCCCGAGGTGACGGCGGTCCGGTACGTGACGCCACTGCGAGAAGGCGGCTCGATGCCCGGCCTGGTCGAGGCCGACGACCGGCGGCTGTACGTGCTGAAGTGGTGCGGCGCCGCGCAGGGCCGCAAGGCGCTGATCGCCGAGGTGCTCGCCGGGGAGTTCGGCCGCGGCCTCGGGCTGCCCGTGCCGGAGCTGGTACTGCTCGACCTCGACCCGGTGCTCGCCCGCAGCGAGCCCGAGCACCAGATCCAGGACCAGATGCGGGCCAGCGGCGGCGCGAACCTCGGCATGGCCTTCGTCAGCGGCGCCCTCAACTTCGACCCGCTCTGCTTCGACGTCGACCCCGCGCTCGCCGGGCGGGTGCTCTGGTTCGACGCCTTCGTCGGCAACGTCGACCGGTCCTGGCGCAACCCCAACATGCTGATGGCCGCCGGCGGGCTGCGGCTGATCGACCACGGCGCCACCCTGATCTTCCATCACCACTGGGCCGGCTCCGCCGCCTGGGCGGGCCGCCGCTACGACGCGGCCGACCACGCCCTGCTGCCCGCGGCCCCCGACCTCAAGGCCGCCGACGCCGAACTCGCCCCGCTCGTCCCGGCGGCCCTGGAGACCGCGGTCGCCGCCGTCCCCGAGGTGTGGCTGGCCGACGAACCCGGCTTCGACACGCCCGACGCGGTCCGCGCCGCGTACCGCGACCTGCTGACGGCCCGGCTGGCGGGCCGCCGCGACTGGCTTCCGGAGGTGACCGGCTGATGGCCGAGCCGACGCGCGACGACTACGAGTACGCGGTGATCCGCGCCGTGCCCCGGGTGGAGCGCGGCGAGTTCATCAACGTCGGGGTACTCCTCTACTGTCGGCAGTCCGGCTACCTGGGCGCCCGGACCCACCTCGACCAGGGCCGGCTGCTCTCGCTCGACCCGGTCGCGGACGTCCACGCGCTGCGCCGCGCCCTGCACGGCGTGGAGGCCGTCTGCGCGGGCGGCGAGGCCGCCGGGCCCGCGGCCGGCGACAGCCCCGGGCAGCGGTTCCGCTGGCTGACCGCGCCGCGCAGCGCCGTCCTGCAGCCCGGTCCGGTGCACACCGGGCTCACCGGCGACCCGGAGGCCGAGCTGCGGCACCTCTTCGAGCAGTTGGTGCTCTGACGGGCCGTGCGGACGCGCGGTCGGTGTGCCGCGCGCCACGCAGTGCTTGCCGTGCTCGAATCTTGAGCCGCTGAAGAATACCGGCGTACGCTGACCGCATGGCCACGACAGCGTCCACCACCGCACCGTCCACCGCCGACCTGATGGAGTCGATGGCGGCCGTCGGTGCCGCCTACTTCCAGGACTTCGCCGCCGCGGCCGCCCGGCACGGGCTCAGCTCCTCGCAGGCCAAGGCGCTCAAGGCCGTCCAGGAGCCGGTGCCGATGCGCGCGCTGGCCGGCCGGCTCGGCTGCGACGCCTCCAACGTCACCGGCATCGTCGACCGGCTGGAGGCGCTCGGCCTCGCCCACCGCGAGGCCGCGGCCGGCGACCGCCGGGTCAAGATCGTCGGCATCACCGGTCAGGGCCGCGAGGTCCTCGACCTGATCCGCGCCGACATGGTCCGCACCCACGAGGCCTTCGCCAGCCTGGACGCCGAGCAGCGCACCGCCCTCCAGGAGCTGTGCCGCCAGGTGCTGCCGCTGCTCGCCGAGCGCTGAGCCGAGCGCTGAGCCGTACGCGCGGGCGGCGCGGACCGCGCGGACCTCGGCTGTTAGGCTTGCCCAGCGTGAGCGCGAAGCCCCAGATCCCCAATGTCCTGGCCAACCGGTACGCCTCGGCGACCCTGGCCCAGCTCTGGTCCCCCGAGCACAAGGTGGTCCTCGAGCGC
Organism: Kitasatospora arboriphila; assembly: GCF_039528095.1. Lineage (NCBI taxonomy): Bacteria > Bacillati > Actinomycetota > Actinomycetes > Kitasatosporales > Streptomycetaceae > Kitasatospora > Kitasatospora arboriphila. Next base: position 47,421 of record NZ_BAAALD010000027.1, on the reverse strand, counting down.
CACCTGTGGCTCGCCGTCCTCAAGGCCCAGCAGGACCTCGGCATCGAGGTCCCGACCGGCGCCGTCGCCGACTACGAGCGCGTGATCGACCAGGTCGACCTCGAGTCGATCGCCGCCCGCGAGCGGATCACCCGGCACGACGTCAAGGCCCGCATCGAGGAGTTCAGCGACCTCGCCGGGCACGAGCAGATCCACAAGGGCATGACCTCGCGCGATCTCACCGAGAACGTCGAGCAGCTGCAGATCCGCCAGTCCCTGGAGCACGTCCGGGACCGCACCGTCGCCGTCCTCGTCCGCCTCGGCCGGCTCTCCGCCCAGTACGGCGAGCTCGTCATGGCCGGCCGTTCGCACAACGTCGCCGCCCAGGCGACCACCCTCGGCAAGCGCTTCGCGACCGTCGCCGACGAGCTGCTCGTCGCCTTCCGCCGCCTCGAGGAGCTCGTCGCCCGCTACCCGCTGCGCGGCATCAAGGGCCCGGTCGGCACCGCCCAGGACATGCTCGACCTGCTCGGCGGCGACGCCGACAAGCTCGCCGAGCTGGAGCGCCGGGTCGCCGGCCACCTCGGCTTCGACCACGTGCTCACCAGCGTCGGCCAGGTCTACCCGCGCTCGCTGGACTTCGAGGTCGTCTCCGCCCTCGTCCAGCTCGCCGCCGCCCCCTCCAGCCTCGCCAAGACCATCCGCCTGATGGCCGGCCACGAGCTGGTCACCGAGGGCTTCAAGGCCGGCCAGGTCGGCTCCTCGGCGATGCCGCACAAGATGAACACCCGCTCCTGCGAGCGCGTCAACGGCCTCGCCGTCATCCTGCGCGGCTACGCCTCCATGACCGCCGAGCTCGGCGGCGACCAGTGGAACGAGGGCGACGTCTCCTGCTCCGTCGTCCGCCGGGTCGCCCTGCCGGACGCCTTCTTCGCCTTCGACGGCCTGCTCGAGACCTTCCTGACCGTCCTCGACGAGTTCGGCGCCTTCCCCGCCGTCATCGAGGCCGAGCTCGACCGCTACCTCCCGTTCCTCGCCACCACCAAGGTGCTGATGGGCGCGGTGCGGGCCGGCGTCGGCCGGGAGACCGCGCACGAGGTCATCAAGGAGCACGCCGTCGCCTCCGCGCTCGCCATGCGCGAGGGCGCCCGCGAGAACGCGCTGCTCGGCCGGCTCGCCGAGGACGAGCGCATCCCGCTCGACCGGGCCGCCCTGGACGCGCTGCTCGCCGACCGGCTCTCCTTCACCGGCGCGGCCGGCGCCCAGGTCGCCGAGGTGGTCCGCCGGATCGAGGCCGTCGCGGACGCCTACCCGGAGGCCGCGAAGTACGCCCCGGGCGACATCCTGTAGCAGCGGCGCGGGGAAGTGCAGCGGCTCACCCCAGGGGCGCTGGGACCTGCGGAGGGCACGACCAGGGGCGCGGGGAACTGCGCAGTCCGGGATCGGGCATCGTGACGGATTCGGGCCGGGCCCTGGTCCGTACGGTGAGCCGCATCCGGATCGCGCAGTTCCCCGCGCCCCTGTTCTTGCTTGCTCCTGACGTGCAGGGTGGCCCGCATCCGGGTTGCGCAGCTCCCCGCGCCCTTGGGGTGAGTGCCTTTGCGCGTGGTCATCCGGGGTCGGTGCGTTTGACGGGGTGGCCGGGGTCGATGGGCGGGGTGGTGGTGTCGCAGCGCCAGCCGCAGTTCGGCTCGGCGATCTCCCGTTCCGGCTCCAGGGCGTCGCTGCGCACGGTCGCCAGCGCCAGCAGCCCGCCCGCCGCGAGCAGTCCGGCGCAGATCATCATCGCCGTCTCGAAGGCGTCGTCCACCTCGGCCGGCACCCGGTAGGCGTTGCCGCTGAGGCCGGCCAGGGCGGGCAGTGCCGCGACCGCCAGCAGGCCCGCCGCCCGGGCCGCCGCGTTGTTGACGCCGCTGGCGATGCCGGCCCGCCGCACGTCCACCGCCGCGAGGACGGTCGCCGTCAGCGGCGCCACCAGCAGGGTCATCCCGCAGCCGAGCACCGTCACCGCGGGCAGCACGTCCGCCCAGTAGGAGGCGTCCGGGCCGATCCGCAGCATCAGCAGGACACCGGCCGCGCAGATGACCGGCCCGAGGAACAGCGGCAGCCGGGGGCCGACGGCCCGGCCCAGGCGGCCCGCGCGGCTGGAGAAGGCCAGCATCAGCACGGTGATCGGCACCAGCGCCACCCCGGCCGTCAGCGGGCTGAACCCGGACACCACCTGGAGCTGGACGGTCAGCAGCAGGAAGACGCCGCTGAAGGCGCCGTACACGCACAGGGTCACCAGGTTCACCGAGGTGAACAGCCGGGACGAGAACAGCTCCAGCGGCAGCATCGGCTCCTCGGCCCGCCGTTCCACCAGGACGAAGGCCACGCCGGACAGAACCCCCAGCAGACCGGCGACCGGCGCGAACGGGCTGCTCGTGTCGGTCAGCGCGTACGTCACCCCGGCGAGGGCGAGGGCGGCGAGCACCGCGCCCGGCACGTCGAACCGTCCCGAGCGGTCCGGGTCGCGGGTCTCCGGCACGTGGCGGCCGGCCACCGCGATCACCGCCACCGCGACCGGCACGTTGATCAGGAAGATCCACCGCCAGCCCGGGCCGTCGACCAGCCAGCCGCCCAGGAACGGTCCGACGGCGGCGGCGACGCCGCCCAGTCCGGACCAGGCGCCGACCGCCGCGCCCCGGTCGTCGGGGTGGAACACGGCCTGCAGCATGGCCAGCGAGCCGGGTGTCAGCAGCGCCCCGCCGATGCCCTGCAGCGCCCGTGCCGCGATCAGCACCTCGATGGTGGGTGCCGCCGCGCAGATCGCCGAGGCCGCCGCGAACCAGGCCACGCCGATCAGGAAGACCCGCCGCCGGCCGTACCGGTCGCCCAGCGAGCCGCCGAGCAGGATCAGTGCCGCCAGGGTCAGCAGGTAGGCGTTGACCGTCCACTGGAGGGCGGCCAGCGAGGCGTCGAGGTCCTCGCCGATCCGTGGCAGTGCCACGTTCACCACCGTGCCGTCCAGCATCGCCATGCCGGAGCCGAGGACCGTCGCCAGGAGCACCCAGCGCGCCCGCGGGGTGCCCATCCGGATCGCCTGTGCCGTCCGATCGCCGCTCATCCTTCGATCCTGCGCCGCACCCGGCCCCTTCTGCACCCCCCACCGCCCGGGGGCCACCCGCCGTGCCCGCGGCGCCCCGTACGGCGACCGGCGGCACGGTGGCCGGCGACGCCGTGCTCTGACCCGGACGGGCGGCGGGGTTCAGTCGAGCAGGCCGGCGCGTCGCCAGTGCGGGGCCGTCCGGTGGTCGACGACGCCGAGGTCGGTGAAGAACGCGAGCGCCTTGCGGGCCCAGTCGACGCGGGCCAGCCGCCAGTGCTCGTTGGCCGCGGCGGCGCGTTCCGCCGCGCGGACGTCCAGGCCGGAGAGGGCGTACACCCGGGGGTGGACGAGCTCCGCGACGGCGAGCCGGGCCAGCACCAGCAGGCCGCGCCGGAAGACCGCGCGCCGGGCCGGGCCCATCCGCGCCCAGATCCGCTCCAGCTCGGGCTTGGCGTAGCCGATGTGCCGGGCCTCCTCGACGACGTGGATCCGTGCCACCGCCCGGGCCAGCGGCTGCAGCGACTCGTCGCGGACCATCTCCCGCTGCATCGCGTCGGTGAACTCCTCCACGAAGATCGCGCCGGCGAAGGTGATGGCGGTGTCGTTCAGCAGGAAGTGCAGCTTGCCGCGCCGGTGCGCCTTGGCCGAGGGCCGGGCCGACGGGTAGCCGGTGGCGGCGATGTACCGGGCGAACATGGTGGAGTGCCGGCACTCGTCGGCGACCTCGGTCAGCGCGTACTGCGCGTGCCGGGTGGTCAGGTCGCCCTCGTAGACGTGCCGGATCAGGCCCTCCATCAGCACCAGCTCGAACCAGATGCCGGCCGCGGTCGCGGAGGCCAGCTGGTGGACGCTGAGACGGGCCTGCTGCCGCGGCGTCAGGGTCTCCCACAGCGGGGTGCCGTAGAGGGTGACGCGGTGCTGCGGCAGGGCGAAGTGGTCCGGGTCGATCGGCGCGTCCCAGTCGATCTCGGTCAGCGGGTCGAAGGAGTGGCGGGCGGAGGCGCGCAGCAGCCGGGCGGCGTTCTGTTCGCGGTGGTCGGCGTGCGGGGCGGGGGCGGTGTCGCGCATCGGTCGGCTCCGGTGGGGTCGGGGGCGTTCGGGATCGGCTGCACCGACGGGAGCAGTGAACCAGTTAGACGGGCTGTCAACAAGGGGTCGCGCGCGGGTCGGCCCGGCTTCGGCGACACTGGCCCCATGGAGCCGGTCGCGGCCTTGGAACGCATCGCCTTCCTGCTGGAGCGCGAGGACGCCTCCCCGTACCGGGTGAAGGCCTTCCGCACCGCGGCCGAGGCCGCCCGCAGGCTGCCCGCCGGGCCGGTCGACGCCGCCCGGGCCGCCCGGCTGCCCGGCGTCGGCCCGAAGACCGCCCAGGTGATCGCCGAGGCCTCGGCCGGACGCGTCCCCGGCTACCTCGCCGAACTGGAGGAGAGCGCCGGGCCGCTCGCCGAGGGCGCCGACGCACTGCGGGCCGCCCTCAAGGGCGACTGCCACCTGCACTCCGACTGGTCCGACGGCGGCAGCCCGATCGAGGCGATGGCCCGCACCGCCCGCGACCTCGGCCACGCCTGGGCCGTCCTCACCGACCACTCGCCCCGGCTGACCGTCGCCCGCGGCCTCAGCGTCGAACGGCTGCGCGAGCAACTGGAGGTGGTCGCCGCCCTCAACCGCGAGCTCGCGCCCTTCCGGCTGCTCACCGGCATCGAGTGCGACATCCTCGACGACGGCTCACTGGACCAGGACGAGGACCTGCTGGCCGAACTCGACCTGGTCGTCGCCTCCGTCCACTCCAGGCTGCGGATGGAGCGCGCCCCGATGACCCGCCGCCTGCTCGCCGCCGTCCGCAACCCGCTGGTCGACGTCCTGGGCCACTGCACCGGCCGGCTGGTCGGCGGCCGCACCCGCCCCGAGTCGCAGTTCGACGCCGAGGCGGTCTTCGCGGCCTGCGCCGAGTCCGGCACCGCCGTCGAGATCAACTGCCGCCCCGACCGCCGCGACCCGCCGACCCGGCTGCTGCGCCTCGCGATCGACACCGGTTGCGTCTTCGCGATCGACAGCGACGCGCACGCCCCCGGCCAGCTCGACTGGCAGCAGTACGGCTGCGCCCGCGCCGCCGACGCGGGGCTGGAGCCGGAGCGGATCGTCAACACCCTCCCGGTCGAGGAACTGCTCGCCTGGACGGCCGCCTGAGGGCGGCGCCGCGCGTTCAGGCGGTGAGCCGCTCCCGCAGGTGGCCGAGGGTCTCGTCCTTGATGCCGAGCCCGGCGCGGGCGTAGCTCTCGACGTCGCCCCAGCCGTCCTCGACCGCCTGCCGGGCCGCCTCCAGGTACGCGGGGTGCGCGCCGAACACCGCGTCGGCGATCTCCGGGTCGCCGCCCGCGGCGGTGAACTCCGCGATCACCGGTGCGAACGCGGCCTGCACCGCGACACCGACCGACAGGTACTCGTCGGTGACCGTCCGGTCGTCCGCGCCGAGCAGCAGCAGGACGAGCGCCGCCCCCCAGCCGGTGCGGTCCTTGCCCGCGGTGCAGTGGAACAGCACCGGACCGCCGTCCCGGTGCGCGAGCGCGGTCAGCAGCTGGCGGTACGACTGCCGGGCGGACTCGGCCGTCACGAAGGAGCGGTAGTCCGCGGCCAGCGCCCGGGCGGCCCGGCCGCCGCGGAACTCCCGGTTGGCGAGCGCAGGGTCGGCGAAGGCGAGGGCCAGCCGGGCGGCGGTGCCGGTGCCCGCCGGGTCGGCCATCACGTCGGCGACCAGCAGGTGCGCCCCGCCGGGCACCCGGTCGGGGCGGGCGGTGCGCTCCCGCTCGGTGCGCAGGTCCACGACGGTCCGCACACCGAGGGCGGCGAAGGCCGGGTCGCAGGTGAGGTCCAGGCGGTCGAGGCCGCCGGAGCGGAACGCCAGGCCCGGGCGGACCCGGCCGCCGGGCAGCGCGATGCCACCGAGGTCGCGCAGGTTGGCGACGGTGCTGGAGCGCACGATCTGCGAGCACTGCATGGCTACCTCCCGGCAGGGGACGCGACTCATCTGCACGCTAGGCCCTGCGGTGACCGGTCGCTCGCGGAGCGCGTCCGTCCGGCCGGGCGGACGCCGGCCGGCGATGGGGCGCGCAGGGGGCGCACACCGGCGCACCGGGCGCGTGCCGCCCGTGCCTCGCGCGCCGCATTGCCCGACGGACCGTCAGGCGGCAGTGTGTGTCGGGGCTCACACAGGGTGGGCGGATGAAGGGCGGTACCGCCGGACATGGCAGCCAAGATCCTGATCGTCACCGGTGACGCGGCGGAGTCGCTGGAGGTGTTCTACCCCTACCAGCGGCTGCGCGAGGAGGGGTACGAGGTGCACATCGCCGCGCCCGCCAAGAAGACGCTGCAGTTCGTGGTGCACGACTTCGTGGACGGCTTCGACACCTACACCGAGAAGCCCGGCTACACCTGGCCCGCCGACGTCGCCGTCGCCGACGTCGACCCGGCCGACTACGTGGCCCTGGTGATCCCCGGCGGCCGCGCCCCCGAGTACCTACGCAACAACGCCGACGTGCAGCGCATCGCCGCGCACTTCTTCCAGGAGGACAAGCCGGTCGCGCAGATCTGCCACGGCCCGCTGATCACCCTGGTCGGCGGCACCCTCAACGGCCGCACCACGGCCGCCTACCCGGCGCTGGAGCCGGACGTCGAGGCGGGCGGCGCCGACTTCGTCGACGGCGAGGCCGTGGTCGACGGCGTCGTGGTCTCGGCCCGCGCCTGGCCCGACCACCCGGCCTGGATGCGCGCCTTCGTCGAGGTGCTGCGCGAGAAGGCGCCGGTCGAGTAGGACGGCCCGCCCCGCCCGGAGACTCCGGGGGCGGCTCGCCGGCCCGCTGCCAGCGGGCCGCCCCCGCGTCGGGGGCCCGCCGGCGGCCGGCGGACCGTCAGAGCCGGTCGGCCCAGGGAGGGTTCGGCCCGGCGACACCGCAGGTCAGTGCCGCCACCCCGGCCGCGAAGCGGCACGCCTCGGCCACCGCGGGCACCGTGAGCCCGTCCAGCCGTCCGCCGAGCAGGCCCTGCGCGTCCAGCCGGTGCAGCAGCCCGGCCGTGAACGCGTCCCCGGCGCCGACGGTGTCCACCACCTCCACCCGCCGGGCGGGTACGGCGATCCGCTCCCCGTTCAGCGAGGCCAGCGCGCCCTGCGGGCCGAGCGTCACCACCACCAGCGGCACGCCGTCCTCGTGGAACCGGTCGCAGACCGCCTCCACCCCGCTCTCCGGGAAGAGGTGCCCGACGTCGTCCGCGCTCAGCCGCAGGACGTCCGCCAGTGCGCACCAGCGCGGCAGCCGCTCCCGGTAGACCGCCGGATCGACCAGCAGCGGACGGACGTTGGGGTCGATCGACACCGTCGCGGACGCCGCGGCCCGGGCCAGGTACGCCTCGATCGCCGGCCCGCCCGGGTCCCGCGCCAGGGCCAGCGAGCCGGAGTGCACGCAGACCGGCCCGGCGGGCGGCACGGCCGCCAACTCGGCCTCCGTCCACTGCCAGTCCGCCGTGCCCTCGGCGTGGAACGAGAAGCTGGCCCGCCCCTCTCCGTCCACCTCGGCGACCGCCAGGGTGCTCGGCTCCGCCGCCGCCACGCAGCCCGACAGGTCGACCCCGGAGCCGGCCAACTGGGCCCGGAACAGCCGCCCGAAGACGTCGTCCGCCAGCCGCGCCCGGAACGCCACCGGGGTGCCCAGCCGGGCCAGTGCCACCGCGGTGTTGGCCGGCCCGCCGCCCGGGTGCACCCGCAGCGCCAGTTCGCCGGGCCCGCTCAGGGCGGCATCGGTGAAGGCGTCGGCGACGCACTCGCCGATCACGGTGACGCGGACCGGACTGCTGGGCACGGCGGGACCTCCTGGGCGCGGCGGTGAGGAGGCCATCATGCCGGGTGGGCGACCCCGTCGAGCAGCACGGCGACGAACCGCCGCCGCGGCACCGGGTGTTCGCCGAACCACCGGCCGAGCCGGTGGACGGCGTCCGGCAGTTCCAGCCGGCGGTGGTCGGACCGCGCCGCCAGTGCCCGCCCGACCGCCGCGGTCACCTCGGCGGGGATCACCTCGTCGCGGCCGGGCACGGCCAGCACCGATCGCCCGCCGAAGCCCTCCAGCGCGGTCAGCGCCGCCGAGTCCCGCCAACTGCCGGGCCGCCTGATGATCCCGGTGAAGCCCGCGCCGAAGGGCACCGGCCAGGCCTCCCGCGCGTACACCGCCGGGGCGCACAGCCCGACGGCGCGGACCCGCGGCCCGTACCGCGCCGTCAGATCGGCCACCGTCTGCCCGCTCATGCTGAATCCGACCAGCACCAGCTCCTCGCCGTCGGCGTGCCGGTCGATCAGGGCGGCGGCCTGCCGCAGCCGGCGCTCCAGCGACAGGTCCGCGAGCCGTCCGGAACTCGCGCCGTGCCCGGAGAAGTCCAGGGCGAGGGCGCGGCACCCCCGTGCGGCGAGGTCGCCGAGCAGCGGCAGCAGACGGCGGGTGTCGCTGTCGCCCGCGCCGTGCAACGCGACGGCGGTGAGCCCGTTCGGGGCGTCGGGTGCGAGGGCGACGGCGGCGAGCCGCTCGCCGTCGGCGTCGACCGGGAATCGTCGGGGCCGGCGGCCCTCGGAGGGGAAGCGTTCCACGGACCGGGCGACGTCCGGGGCGGCCGGACGGTTCCTCCGGGGTGCCGTTCTTCCGGGGGGCCGGGCCGGCCGATCGGGTGAAGGGTGGAGGCATGGCAGAGCAACCGGAAGCCGTGCTGAAGCTGTTCGCCGACGCGCAGGACACCTTCGGCCGGCACGTGCGCAGGGCCGCCGCCCACGACGCCTGGGAGGCGCCGACGCCCTGCACCGAGTGGACCGTCCGCGACCTGGTCGGCCACCTCACCTCCGAGCACCTGTGGGTGCCGCCGCTGCTGGCGGGCCGCACGGTCGCGGAGGTCGGCGACCGCTTCGACGGCGACGTGCTCGGCGACGACCCGGTCGCGGCCTGGACGGCCGCCGCCGAGGCGTCCCGCGCCGCCTTCGACGCCTCCGGCGCGCTGGGGCGGACCGTCTCGCTCTCGTACGGCGACCGCCCCGCCGAGGGCTACTGCCGGGAGATGACGGTCGACGCGATCATCCACGCCTGGGACCTTGCCGTCGGCGTCGGCGCCGACCTCGCCATGGACCGGGCGGCCGCCGAGTTCGCGTTCGCCGAGCTCGAGGCGTACGGCGGCGACCTCTCCTCCTCCGGGGTGTTCGGCCGGGCCGTGCCGGTGCCCGAGGACGCCGACACGCAGGCCAGGCTGCTCGCCGCCGCCGGCCTCGACCCGGCCGACCCGCTGCACACGGGCGGCTGACCGGGCGCGGCAGGCGAGGCCGGCCTGCGGCGGTCAGCAGCTGCGCAGACCGGGCACCTGGTTGAGCAGCTGCGCCCGCGCCGAGGTGAACCGGGCGTACGCCTCCGTCCGTTCGGCGCCGGGGCGGAAGACCGCCACCCGGTGGCAGTTCTGGAAGGCGATCCGCACGCCGAAGTGCCGCTCCAGGCTGCCGCGGATGGCGTCACTGGCCATGGCGCGCAGCAACTGCCCGCGCTCCTCGTCCGTCGGTGCGGTGGTGTTGTCGGCGAACTCGGCGGGGGAGTCCTGCAGTTCGCCGCTGAGCTCGGCGACCGTGCGGTAGGCGTACGGCAGGGAGGTGCGGACGGTCTCGACGAACTCCGCCTCCTCCACCTCGCCGTGCTCGGCCTTCTCCAGCAGGGCGGCGGGGACGTTCAGGGACATGCGGGTGCTCCTCGGCTGTGCGGGGTCGGGCGGGGACGGTGGTTCGCCGGATTATGAAAGTGAAAGTCATTTCCAGCAAGCGCCATCCTGAACACCGCTTGACGACCTGTCAAGCCGCCGCTGCGCCGAACGGGTGCCGGGTCGCGCCGCACACCGGCCGTTCCTAGGCTGGGGGCGAGGAGGTGTCCCCGGTGGACGAGCACACGAGTGGCGGCACCGACCGGCGGATCCTGGACCGGATCGGTGAGATGGTCGCGGCCGAACGCGAGCTGCGGACGATGCTGGCCGAAGGACGGATCGACCCGGCCAGCGAGCGGCAGCGGCTGCGCGAGCTGGAGGCGGAGCTCGACCAGTGCTGGGACCTGCTCCGGCAGCGTCGGGCACGGGTCGACGCGGGGGACGACCCCGATCTCGCCGCGGTGCGCAGCATCGAGGAGGTCGAGCGGTACGAGTCCTGAACCCCGGGGCGCTCCGGAACCCCGGGCCGGTCAGCCGCCGCGGGTGCGGAGCAGGTCCTCCAGCGCCGCGGCGTTGCGTCGCACGTCGGCGGCGAGGGTGTGCAGCAGGTCGCGGCTGTCGGGGTCGCGGTCGCCGAACCAGTCGGCGATCTCCCGGTAGGTCGCGAGGACGATCCGCTCGGCCCGCAGGTTGCGGTCGAGGGTGGCGGTCAGCGCGGCGTCCGCGGGCACCGAGTAGTCGGTGTGGGCGCGCTGCGCCAGGGTGTCCGGGTCGAAGTTGGGGCGCCCGCCCAGTGCGGTGATCCGCTCGGCCACCGCGACGGCGTGCCGCATGCCCTGCTCGGCGTGCGCGGTCAGCAGCGCGGCCGCCCGGCCGGACTCGGGGCCCCCGCCGGCGGCGGCCAGGGCGTCCCGGGTGTAGCGGAGCCAGCCGACCACCTCGGTGGCGATCACGTCGTTGAGCACGCTGACGGCCCGCTCCTCGTCCAGATGCGGCGCGGTTCCGGGCTCGGTGGCCATCGTGCGCAGCGCCTCGCGGCTGATGCGGGTCACGTCGACGGCGAAGCTGTCGGCCATGGCGGTGCCTCCTGTGCGCGGGCGGTCCCGTCACGACCGACGGTATGCCGGACGCCCGCGGAGGGAAACCGGGGCCGGGTGCTCAGAGCGGCAGCAGTTCGGGGCGCTTGGCCTCGACGTGGTCGCCCGAGGACTCGCCGCGCAGGCGGCGGCCGACCCACGGGATCAGGTACGTCCGGGCCCACGCCAGGTTCTCGCGGCGCTGCTCGGCCGGGGTGGGCTCGGGGCGGTGCGGCCAGGGCGCCTCCGGGTCCTGCTCGACCGGCAGCCCGAGCGAGCGGGCGGCCAGCAGGGCGACCCGCTGGTGGCCCTCGGGCGAGAGGTGCAGCCGGTCCTCGCTCCAGGCCCGGCGGTCGTGCACCGAGCGCAGCGACCACAGGTCGGCGACCGTGCAGCCGTTGCGGTCGGCGATCGCCCGCATGTGGCCGTTGTACGTGGCGATCTTGCCGCGAAGGTGGCGCAGCACCGGCACGGTGCGGGTGTCGAAGCCGGTGCACACCAGCACCGTCCCGGCGCTCTCACGGAGCTGCAGGACGGCCGACTCGAACCGCTCGGCGACCTCGTCCGGGTCGCTGCCCGGGCGCAGGATGTCGTTGCCGCCCGCGCAGAAGGTCACCAGGTCCGGCGCGATCCGCCGGACCTCTGGCACCTGCTCGGCGGCGATCTGGTCGAGCAGGCGGCCGCGGACGGCGAGGTTGGCGTACCGGAACCCGCCGTCCGGCCGGCGGTCGGCGAGCATCCCGGCGAGCCGGTCGGCCCAGCCGGCGTAACGGCCGTCGGGGCCGGGGTCGTTCAGGCCCTCGGTGAAGCTGTCGCCGAGGGCGACGTAGGAAGTCGGGTCAAAGGTCTCCAGTGGATCAGGCATGGTGCCGATGGTTCACCCTCTGAAGTGACCTACGCCACCGTAGGTGGCCCGTTGCAGAGCGTGATCTCCGCCACCCCCCGCGGCCGGGCGTGCCACCGGGCCGTCGGGGACGCCTCCGGGGGGCCTCAGGCCGCGGCCGCGCAGCCGTCCAGGATCACCCGGCCGACCAGCTCCGGATCGTCGCTCATCGGCACGTGCCCGCAGCCCGGCAGCCGCACCAGGCGGGCGCCGGGGATCTCGTGCAGCGCCCGCAGGCCCTGGCGGCGGACGAGCAGCCGGTCCCGGGTGCCCCAGGCGATGGTCACCGGCACGCCCGGCACGTCCCCGGTGAAGCGGACGCTGCGGCCCGCGGCCAGCGTCGGCGCGAAACCGGTCGCCTCGCGCAGCGCCCTCGTCTCGCCGATCGCGCCCTCGGGCGAACGCCGGCCCGGCCGGGCGTAGATGCTGCTGACCAGCAGGGCGCGGCCCGCGGCAGAGCGCGCCAGCCGTTCGACCGCGGACCGCGGCAGCGTCCGGGCGCCGAGGCGCATCCCGGCCAGCACCGCGAAGGCGTAGCGGCGCTCCGGCTCCGTCCAGAAGCCCGCGGGGGAGAGGGCGGTGACCGAGCGGGCGAGTCCGGCCCGGCCGAGGCCGAGGGCGAGCAGGCCGCCGAGCGAGTTCCCCGCCACGTGCGGGCGCTCGATCCCGAGCGCGGCGCAGAACGCTCCGACGGTCGGGACGGCGGCCTCCAGGCCGTACGGGACGCCGTCCGGGAGCGCCGGCGAGGTGCCGAAGCCCGGCAGGTCGACGGCGACCACCTCGTGCCGGGCGGCGAGTGCGGGCAGCACCGGGCCCCAGGCCTGCCAGTGGTGGCCGATTCCGTGCAGCAGCAGGAGCGGGCTGCCGGAGCCCTCCCGGTGGTAGCGCACCGTCGCCGTGCGCGGGCCGTACGGGGAGGGCAGGGCGAAGGTGACCTCGGCGGACATGCGGACGCTCCTCTGTGGGACGGAATGTCAGCAAGAATTACCGACCGGTAGCAAACCCCGCAAGGGATCCGCCGGATCCGCCGTGCCCGATCCCTCGGAGCCGGGCCCGATCCCTCAGAACAGCGCCGGCTGGGCGTCCGGGGCCGGCGGCCGCCGGTGCGCGCGCACCTCCACCCCCGAGCAGGGCCCCGACGGAGCCGGCGACAGCCCCCAGCCCGTCAGCCGCCGGGCGTCCAGCAGCAGCGGCTCACCGCCGTCCGGCTGCTCCAGGAACAGCTGCCGTCCGATCGGCGCCCGCAGCGTGCCGCCGACCGTGGCGCCGTCCGCCACCGCCACCACCTCGCGGTACACCCGCGGCGGACCGTCCACCAGCCCGAACAGGCCGACCTGGTCCACCACCTCGCCCGCCGGGAACAGCTCCACCGGATGCCCGGCGAGCAACCCGGTCACCGCCGCCCGGAGCTCGGCCACCCGCGCCGCCCGCTCCGCAGGACCGGGCAGGTGCCACCACTGCTCCGCCTTCGCCCGCACCCCGAACCGCTCGCGCGCCAGCCCCGCCCCGGACACCGTCAACTCCGCCCGGCGCACCGCCGGCAGCGGACCGCGGGCCACCACGGTGAACACCGGAGCCCCCTGCTCCTGCAACCGGGCCCGGCCGCGCTGCTCCGCCGTCAGCCCCACCTTGGCCAGGTCGCCGCCGAACCAGGCCAGGTAGAGCAGGTACGTCCGGCCGTCGTCGAGGATCCTGTCCCGCGCGAGCGCCAGCCCGCGGTCGACCGCCTGGCACGGCGGGCAGAGCACCGCGCCGCCGTTCGGATCGATCTCGGCCCGGTGCGGGCACGGCCGCTGCTCCGTCTCGCCGGCCAGCCACGGGCCCGAGCAGTACCGCGGGCCGTGCAGCCGCCAGCTCACGGCCGTGCCCGCGGCGACCACCCGCTCGTGGTGCCGGCCGCCGCGCACCGCACCGAGCACCGGCTGCCCGTCCCGCCAGTGCAGCCCCGTACAGCGCCACCCCGCCTGCCCGTCCACCGCGCACCCTCCTCGTCGCCGCCGCCCCCATCCCACCAGACGCCGCTGACAGGCGGGACGGCCCCGCGTGCCCACGCAGCCACCCCGCTGCGGGGGCCGGTGCGCGGGCGTACGGTCTAAGGCGCGGGGGAGGGCGAGCCGGAGGAGGCGGCGGCATGGCGGAGCAGCGGATTTCCGGGATCGACCCGTCGGCGGTGCCGAGCGGCGAGGGGTGCGCCGAGTGCCTGGCCGGGCAGGACGCCGGCTGGTGGCTGCACCTGCGGCGGTGTGCCGAGTGCGGGCACATCGGGTGCTGCGACTCCTCGCCGTCCCAGCACGCCACCCGGCACGCCCGGGACAGTGGACACCCGTTCATCACCAGCTTCGAGCCGGGTGAGGACTGGTTCTGGAACACCGAGACCGGCGAGTACTACAGCGGGCCGGACCTGGCGCCGCCGCTCTCCCGGCCGGAGGCGCAGGCCTCGCCGGGCCCGTCCGACAAGGTGCCCGCGGACTGGCGGGGCAGGCTGCACTGACGGCCGGTGGACCGGAGCGGGTGCCTCAGTCGCCGAGGGCGAGCCGCAGGCCGAACAGGGCCACCACACCGCCGGTGATCCGGTCGAGGACGCGCTTGGCGGTCGGCCCGGCGAGCCAGCGGCGGACGACCCGGGCGAAGCCCACCAGCACCGCGGACCAGAGCGTGCCGAGCACGATGTGCTCGCAGGTGAGCAGCGTGCCGAAGGCCAGGTGCGGGGCGCCCGGCGGAACGAACTGCGGCAGCAGCGCCATGTAGAAGACGCCGACCTTGGGGTTCAGCAGGTTGGTGAGCGCCCCGCGCCGCCAGCCGGCGCCGAAGGCGTCGCGCTCGCCGGTGTCCGCCGGGTCCGCGGCGCCGGCGGTGTCGCCCGCGGGCTCGCGCCGCCAGGAGTCGCGGATCATGCGGCCGCCCATCCACAGCAGGTAGGCCGCGCCGGCCCAGCGCAGCAGCTCGTACGCGAGGTGGGAGGCGGTGAGCACCGCCGTGGCGCCGGCGGAGGCGAGGACGCCCCAGGCGAGGGTGCCGGTCTGGATGCCGAGGACGACGCCCCAGGCGCGGCGGCGGCGGCCGAGGACGGCGGTGCGCAGGATGAGGGCGGTGTCGAGGCCGGGGGTGAGCGTCAGCAGGCCGACCAGGAGGGCGAAGGACCAGAGGGCGGTGGCGTTGTCCATGCCCGGTGAGCCTATCGGCCGGCCGTTCCCCGGTCGCCGGGGCGGGGCCAGCTGCGGCCCTCCTTGCCCTCGATGCTGCGGTTGAGCCGGGTGAGCAGCCGGGCGAGGGCGGCGACCTCGTCCTGCGGCCAGTCCGCCAGGACGGAGGCCAGGCCGTTGAGCGACCACTCGCGGTCGTGGTGCAGCCGGCGCAGGCCCTCCCCGGTGATGCGCAGTTTGCGGGCGATGCCGCCGGCCGGGTCGGGGATGCGCTCGACGAGGTTCTGACGGAGCATCGCGGCGGTCTGCCGGTTGACCGTGGAGGTGTCCAGGTTGAAGGCCTCGGCGAGTTGACCGATGGTCATCGGCCCCTCGGCCTCGATCCGGCTGAGCAGGGTGTACGCGCTGCGCTCCAGGCGGCCGCCGGGGTCGGCGCGCAGCGAGCCCATCGCCTGGTGGCGCCCGATCAGCATCAGTTCGCGTTCGAGGTCGCCGAGCTCCTCGTGCACAACGTCCTCCTCGTCGCTCCGCCGCCGGTGATCGTCGGGTTCCAGTCAATACTATGTGCATGATGCATATCGTGTGTACGATGCATAGCGCATCCCCGTGACTTGGAGCCCCCTTGAGCACACCCCCCACCGCGCGCAGCGGCGGCGGCGCGATCATCGGCGTCCTCGCCGGCGCCGGCATCGCCGTCTCGCTGATGAACACGCTCGTCGTCCCGCTCATCCCCGACCTGCCGGAACTGCTGGGCACCACACCCGCGAACGCCTCCTGGGCGATCACCGCCACCCTGCTCGCCGGCGCCGTCGCCACCCCCGTGTTCGGCCGGCTCGGCGACATGTACGGCAAGCGCCGCGTCCTGCTCGCCAGCCTCGCCCTGATGGTGATCGGCTCCCTCGTCCCGGCGCTCGCCGGCGGCCTCGTCCCCATGGTCGTCGGCCGCGCCCTGCAGGGCTGCGCCGCCGCCGTCATCCCGCTCGGCATCAGCATCATGCGCGACGAACTGCCGCCGCAGCGGATGGGTTCGGCGATGGCCCTGGTCAGCTCCTCGCTCGGCATCGGCGGCGCACTCGGCCTGCCGCTCGCCGCCGTCGTCGCCCAGCACGCCGACTGGCACGTGCTGTTCTGGGCCTCCGCCGCGATCGGCGCGCTGGTGATCGCCCTGGTCGTGGCCCTCGTGCCGGAGTCCCCGGTGCGTTCCGGCGGCCGCTTCGACCTGGTCGGCGCCGTCGGCCTCTCCGCCGGACTGCTCAGCCTGCTGCTGGCCGTCTCCAAGGGCGGCGACTGGGGCTGGGCGAGCGGCACCACCCTCGGCCTGTTCGGCACCGCCGCCGCGGTGCTGCTGCTGTGGGGCGTGTGGGAACTGCGCACCGGCAGCCCGCTGGTCGACCTGCGCACCACCGCCCGCCGCCAGGTGCTGATGACCAACCTCGCCTCGGTGGTGATCGGCTTCGCGATGTACGCGATGTCGCTGATCGTCCCCCAGCTGCTGCAGCTGCCCGAGGGGACGGGCTACGGCCTCGGCCGCTCGATGGTGGTCGCGGGCCTGTGCATGGCCCCGTCCGGCCTGGTGATGATGGCCGTCTCGCCGTTCTCCGCACGGATCTCGGCGGCCCGCGGCCCCAAGGTCTCGCTGCTGATCGGCTCGCTGGTGATCGCGGCCGGCTACGCGCTCTCGCTCGGGCTGACCCGCCACGTCTGGGGCATGGTGCTCTTCTCCTGCGTGATCGGCGCCGGCGTGGCCTTCGCCTACGCCGCGATGCCCGCGCTGATCATGTCGGCCGTGCCCGCCTCGGAGACCGCCGCCGCCAACGGCCTGAACAGCCTGATGCGGTCGATCGGCACCTCCACCTCCGCCGCGGTGGTCGGCGTGGTGCTCTCGCACATGACGGTGACGACGGGCCCGGTCCAGCTGCCCTCCGAGAGCGGCTTCCGGACGGGCCTGGCGATCGGCCTGGGCACCGCCGTCCTCGCCGCCCTGGTCACCCTCGCCGTGCCCGGCCGGCCCGAGCAGGCCGCGCCGAGCGGGGCGACCGCTCCGGCCGTGGACGCGCAGCAGGACGAGGCCGCCGCTCCCGCCGCGCAGGCCTGAGGACGACCGGCCGCACGGCCGGCGCGCCGCGGGCCGGCACCCCCTGCCGGAGGGGTGCCGGCCCGCGGCGGTGAGGAGCTGCGGGGTGAGGAGGCGTCAGGCCTCCGCGCCCAGCCACAGGTCGGGGCCGAAGACCTCGTAGTGGATGTCGGCCGGGCGGACGCCCGCCGCGATCAGCTGCCCGCGGACGGAGCGCAGGAAGGGCAGCGGGCCGCACAGGTAGGCGGTGGTGCCGGCCGGGACCTCCACGCCGGCCAGGTCCACCAGACCGGTGCGCCCGGCGGGCCACTCGCCGGCCGGCTGCTCGTAGAAGACGTGCGCCTCGGCGTCCGCGAGCTTGGCGGTGAGCTGCTGCAGGTCCGCGCGGAAGGCGTGGGCGAGCTGGTCGCGGTCGCCGTGCACCGAGATCACCCGCCGGGTGCTGCCGGTGGCCGCGAGGTGCGAGAGCATCCCGATCATCGGGGTGCAGCCGATGCCCGCGGAGGCCAACAGCACCGGGCCGTCGCCCTCGGCCAGCGTCACGTCGCCGAACGGCGGGCTCAGCAGCAGGGTCGCGCCGGCTCCGACGTGCGCGTGCAGGTGGTTGGAGACCTCGCCGTCCGGGGTGCCCGCCACCCGCTTGACCGAGAACTGCAGGGCGCCGTCCGGCTGTCCCGAGAGGCTGTACTGGCGGATCTGGTGGGCGCCGTCCGGCAGTTCGACCTGCACCGAGACGTACTGGCCCGGGGTGGTGGCCGGCAGCGGGCCGCCGTCGGCGGGCCGCACCAGGAAGGTCGCCACGTCGTCGGTCTCCAGCAGCCGCGCGACCACGGTGTACGGGCGCCACAGCGCCTCCGGGCCGGTGCCGGCCCCGGTGTACAGGCCCTTCTCCAGTGCGATCAGCGCGTTGGCCATCAGCCAGTACACCTCGTCCCAGGCCGCCGCGACCTCCGGGGTCACCGCCTCGCCGAGCACCTCGACGATCGCCGCGAACAGGTGCTCGTGGACGACCGGGTACTGCTCCGGCGCGACGCCCAGCGAGGCGTGCTTGTGGGCGATCCGGGCGAGCATCGCGTCCGGCCGCTGCTCGGGGTGGGCGACCAGGGCGGTGGCGAACGCCGCGATCGAGCCGGCCAGTGCCTGCCGCTGGGTGCCGTTGGCCTGGTTGCCGCGGTTGAACAGGTCGCGCAGCAGCTCCGGGTGGGCCTCGAACAACCGCTCGTAGAAGCGTGCGGTGATGTCGCCGACGGCGGCGCCGACGACCGGCAGGGTGGCTTCGACGACCGGGGCGTTCTGCGGGGACAGCATGGACGGCTCCTTAATCGGTATTTGATCTTCGTATTTTGCGGGACGGGAACGGGCGGGCCGTTCCCGGTGGGACGGATCAGTCCGGCGGACGGACGGAGAGGCTCAGCAGGACCGGGCCGGTCGGGGAAGCGACCAGGTCCTCGACCGAGAGCGGGTCGAGCACCGCGAAGAATGCCTCCTGGGCCTGGCGGAGCACCCCGCGCAGCCGGCACGACGACCGGAGCGGACACGGTGGGTCGTCCTCGCACCCCACCACGTCGCCGATCCCCTCCAGTTCGCGCAGCAGGGCGCCGAGCGAACCGGTGCGGCCGGCCGGGGTGAGCGCCAGGCCGCCGCTGCGGCCCCGGCGCGCCTCGACCACGCCGAGGTGCTGAAGCCTGCTCACCACCTTGGCCGCGTGGGTGTAGGGAACCTCCATCGCCGCCGCGACCTCACGGGTGGTCGGGTTGGACGCCTCGTCCAGCACGGCCAGCCGCATGGCGATGCGGAGTGCGATGTCGGTGCCCTTCGTCAGCCTCACATCCGGAAGACTATCTAATGCGAATCTCGGATTCGTCTTTGGGGTCCCCGCTGCCGCGTTCCCGCAGGTCGGGCGGCCTGTAGCTCCGCCAGCAGCTCGGCGCCCGCCCACACCCGTGCTCCGCCCGGCCCGGCCTGCTCCGCCTCCCGGACGAGCTCGATCAGCCGGGCGTTGGCCGGCGCCGCCAGACCGTGCCGTCCGGCCATCGCCACCACCTCGCCCTGCAGGCTGTCGATCTCCGTCCGGCGGCCCCGCTGCAGGTCCTCCCAGGTGGACGACCGGGCCTCGGCGTCCACCTTCAGCGTCGCCGCCGCCAGCCGCCGGAACACGCCGTCGGGCAGGGCGAGCAGCCGGGGCATCAGCGCGGTCGGCAGGGCGCCCAGCCGGGCCGGGTGCACGCCCTCCGCCCGCATCGCCGCCAGCGCCTCCCGCTGACACAGCGCCAGGCAGCGGCGGAACGCCCGCTGCCCGAGCTCCTCGCGCAGCGGCACGCCGGCGAGGGCGTTCACGGCGTTGTTCAGGTTCATCAGCAGCTTGCCGTGCTGCACCTCGCGCATGTCGGCGCGGCGCTCCACCGTCAGACCGGCCGCCGCGGCCGCCCCGGCGAGCGGGGCACCGGCCGGCTGGTCGTCGATCATCAGTGCCCCGCCCGAGCCCTGGTGGAAGGTGCCCGGCGCGGTCTGCAGCACGTTGTACGGGACCATGCCGGCCACCACCGGGTGGTCCGCGCCGACGGCCGACCTGATCAGCGCCGGATTGTGCAGGCCGTTCTGGAAGCTGACCAGGGCGGCGCCCGGAGCGAGCACCCCCGCGACGGAGGCGGCGGCCTCCGCGGTCGCGGCCGACTTCACCGTCACCAGCACGAGGTCGGCGCCCTCGGCGCCGGAGGGGTCGGTGGCCGTGCGGAGGCCCCCGGCGGGCACCCGGACGGTGGGGCGGCCACCGCCGGTCAGGGTGAGGCCGTGCTCGCGCACCACCGCCATCCCGGCCGGCCGGCCGATCAGGGTGACGTCGGCGACCTCGGCGAGCAGACCGCCCAGGTGGCAGCCGATACTGCCGGCGCCGAGCACGGCGATCCGCAGCCGCCCGGACGGCGGGGTGGGCGGGGTGGGCGTCACGGCAGTCATCCTCCGGCGGGGGAACGGACGGTGTGCCGAGCACCCTAGGCGCTGGCCGCGCCCACGGGGAACCCGCGGGGTGCGGGGCATCCCCTCGCAAGGGGATGCCTCCAGGGGCGCGTGGGGATACCCCCAGGGGCGCGTGGGAACTGCGCAATTGGGATGGGGCTGCCGTGCGGATCTGCGGCTGGCCCGGATTCTGTGGGCTGCCCACCCCCGGACTGCGCAGTTCTCCCCCCAGCCTTCGGCCGGGAGGTGCCCCCACGCGCCCCTGGGGTATCCGGGGTGCCCGGTGATGCGCCCGTCGGGCTCGGTCAGGGGAGCGGGCCGAGGAGGGCGGTGGCGGTGGCGGTGATGCGGTCGCGGGTCTCGGTGCCGTCGAGGTATCCGGCGACCATGGCGCCGTCGCGGAGGAGGAGCAGCGCCGCGGCCCCGCCCACCGGGTCGGGGTGGCCGCAGGCGGCGAGCAGGTCCGCGAGCGCGCCGCGGAACCAGCGGCGGTGGGCGGTGACGAGCTGCCGGACGGGGTGGTCGGCATCGGGGTACTCGGCGGCGGCGTTGATGAACGGGCAGCCGCGGAAGCCGGGCCCGCAGACCTCGTCGGCGAGGGCCGCCACCAGGACGGCGAGGGTGGTGCGCGGGTCGGGCGAGGCCGCCGCGGCCGCCGCGAGCCGTTCCCGGACGGCCCGGTCGCGTCGGCCGAGGTAGGCGAGGACGAGTTCGTCCTTGCCGGGGAAGTGCCGGTAGAAGGTGGCCTTGGTGATGCCGGCCTCGGCGATCAGCCGGTCGACGCCCACGGCCTGGACGCCCTCCGCGTAGAACAGTTCGGCGGCCGTGTCGAGCAGCCTCTCCCGGGCCTCGGACCTGCGGGAGGCCGCTGTGGCGGGGGCTGTTCGGGCGTTCATGCGGCCCAACCCTACAGGCGTGCGGAGGCACCCCGGGGTGGTGGCCGTTCGGCCGGTGCCCGGGTGTGAGGGGGCGTCACCCGCGGTGCCGCGCCGTGCCGTACCGGGCTGTGCTCTTGCGCCGGAGGGCTACCCGCGAGTTAACTACCACTGCTAGTTAAATCCGGAGCGGACTCCGAGGAGCATCGGGTGGAGCACTACGCGGACCAGTACATCGGCGGCGGCTGGCGGCCCGCCGCCGGGCCGGACACCATCGTGGTGCTCAACCCGGCGACCGAGCAGCCCATCGCCGCCGTCCCGGCCGGCATCGCCGCCGAGGTCGCCGCCGCGCTGGCCGCCGCCCGCGCCGCCGCCCCCGGCTGGGCGGCGAGCAGCCGCGAGGAGCGGCTCGCCGCCCTGACCCGGCTGCGCGACGGCCTGGCCGCCCACCGCGCGGAGATCGCCGCCACCGTCACCGCCGAACTCGGCACCCCCGCGGGCTTCGCCGACGCCGTCCAGGCCGGCACCCCGATCGCGGTGGCCTCGGCCTACCTCGACGTCCTCGCCGACTACGCCTTCCACGAGAAGGTCGGCAACTCCACGGTGTACGCGGAGCCCGCCGGGGTGGTCGCCGCGATCACGCCGTGGAACTACCCGCTGCACCTGATCGTCGCCAAGGTCGTCCCGGCCCTCGCGGCGGGCTGCACGGTGGTGCTCAAGCCGTCCGAGGAGACCCCGCTGATCGCCCGGCTGTTCGCCCGGATCGTCGACGGCGCGGGCCTGCCGCCGGGCGTCTTCAACCTGGTGACCGGCCTCGGTACGGTGGTCGGCGCCGCGCTCGCCGCCCACCCCGGCGTGGACGTCGTCTCCTTCACCGGCTCCACCGCGGTCGGCCGCGCCATCGGCGAGAGCGCCGGACGCGGCATCAAGAAGGTCTCCCTGGAACTCGGCGGCAAGTCCGCGAGCGTCGTCCTGCCCGGCGCGGACCTGGCCCGCGCCGTCAACGTCAACCTGGCCAACGTCTTCGCCAACTCCGGCCAGACCTGCACCGCCTGGACGCGGCTGCTCGTCCACCGCGACCAGTACGAGGAGGCCCTGGCGATCGCCGCCGCCTCCGCCGCGAAGTACGCGCCCGGCGACCCGGCCGACCCGGCCACCCAGGTCGGACCGCTGGTCAGCGCCCGGCAGCGCGAGCGCGTCCGGGAGTACATCGACGGCGCGCTCGCCGACGGCGCCCGGCTGGTTGCCGGCGGCCCCGGGGCCCCCGAGGGCCTGGACCGCGGCTACTACGTCCGCCCGACCGTCCTCGCCGACCTCCCCCCGGACGCCCGCGCGGTGCAGGAGGAGATCTTTGGCCCGGTGCTGGTGGTGCTGCCGTACGACGACGAGGAGCACGCCCTCGCGCTCGCCAACGGCACCGAGTACGGCCTCGCCGGCGCCGTCTGGGCGGGCGACGAGGAGACCGCCGCCGCGTTCGCCCGCCGCATGGAGACCGGCCAGGTCGACATCAACGGCGGCCGCTTCAACCCGCTCGCCCCCTTCGGCGGCTGGAAGAACTCCGGCGTGGGCCGCGAACTCGGCCGGCACGGCCTGGAGGAGTTCCTGCAGACCAAGTCCCTGCAGTTCTGAGTCCCTGCAGTTCTGACCGCCGCCCGCCCCGCCCGCCGACCCGTCCCCGTCGGGCGACCCCGTCCGCCGATCAGTCCCCGTCCGAACACACCGAGAAGACCACCGAGGTGACCGCCATGGTCCGCGCCGCCGTCCTGCGCTCC
This sequence comes from Kitasatospora arboriphila, assembly GCF_039528095.1. Taxonomy (NCBI): domain Bacteria; kingdom Bacillati; phylum Actinomycetota; class Actinomycetes; order Kitasatosporales; family Streptomycetaceae; genus Kitasatospora; species Kitasatospora arboriphila. Next base: position 24,871 of record NZ_BAAALD010000027.1, on the reverse strand, counting down.
GCCGGGGCCCCGCTCGAGATCACCGACATCGACCTGCCGGACCCGGGACCGGGCCAGGTCCGCGTCCGCCTCGCCGCCGCCGGCGTCTGCCACTCCGACCTGTCGATCGGCCGCGGCATGCTCCGCGCCACCCTCCCCCTGGTCCTCGGCCACGAGGGGGCGGGCACCGTCGTCTCGGTCGGCGAGGACGTCACCGGGGTGGCGCCCGGCGACCCGGTCGTCCTCAACTGGGCCCCCGCCTGCCGCGCCTGCCCGGCCTGCGCGATCGGCGAGCCCTGGCTGTGCGACAACTCCGGCGCCGCGTCCACCGGCCACTACGCCGCCCTCCCGGACGGCACCCCGCTCCACCCCGGCCTCGGCGTCGGCGCCTTCGCCGAGGAGACGGTCGTCGACCGGCGCGCCGTCCTGCCGCTGCCCGCCGACGTGCCGCTGGCCTCCGCCGCCCTGCTCGGCTGCGCCGTCCTCACCGGCTACGGGGCCGTGCACAGCGCGGCCCGGGTGCGGGTGGGGGAGTCGGTGGTGGTGTACGGGCTGGGCGGGATCGGCCTGGCGGTGCTGCAGGCCGCCCGTCTCGCCGGGGCCTCGCCGGTGGTCGCCGTCGACGTCACCCCGGAGAAGGAGGAACTGGCCCGCCGGCACGGCGCCACCGAGTTCCTGCTCGCCGGCGACTCCACCCCGAAGGCCGTCCGGGAGCTCACCGGCGGCCGCGGCGCCGACCACGCCTTCGAGTGCGTCGGCCGCGGCGCGGCGATCCGCTCGGCCTGGTCCGCGACCCGCCGCGGCGGGCGGACGACCGTGGTCGGCATCGGCGGCAAGGAGGACACGGTCTCGTTCTCCGCCCTGGAGCTCTTCCACTACGCCCGCACCCTGACCGCCTGCGTGTACGGCAACTGCGACCCGGACGAGACGGTGCCGGTGCTCGCCGAGCACGTGCGCAGCGGCCGGCTCGACCTGGACGCACTGATCACCGACCGGATCTCCCTGGAGGACATCCCGGCCGCCTTCGAACGGATGGCGGCGGGCCGCGGCGGCCGCTCCCTGGTGCTCTTCGACCACTGACACCGCCCGTACGACGCGGAAGGTCCCGCACCCCGACGGGGTACGGGACCTTCTCGGTCGCCAGGCCTCAGGCGGCGGGCTTCTCGGCCGTCGCGGGGGCCGGGGCCGGCTTGGGGGCCGGGGTGCCGGACTTCCGCAGGAAGAGGAAGAGGGTGGGCACCAGGTAGGCGGCCCAGACCGAGACCTGCAGCACCGTCGGGTCCGGCTGGAAGTTGAACACGCCCTTCAGCAGGGTGCCGTACCAGCTGTCCTTCGGCACGGTGCTGGAGATGTCGAAGGCCTGGCTGGTCAGGCCCGGGATCCAGCCGGCCTCCTGCAGGTCGTGCACGCCGTAGGCGAGCACGCCGGCCGCGACGACGACCAGCATCGCGCCCGTCCAGGTGAAGAACTTGGCGAGGTTGATCTTCAGCGCGCCGCGGTAGAACATCCAGCCCAGCACCACCGAGGTGAGCAGGCCGAGGACCGCGCCGACCAGCGGCCGCACGCCGTCGCTGGTCGCCTGGACGGCCGTCCAGATGAACAGCGCCGTCTCCAGGCCCTCCCGGCCGACGGCGAGGAAGGCCGTCACCACCAGGGCGAAGGTGCCCATCGCCAGCGCGGCGTCCAGCTTGCCGTGCAGTTCGGTCTTCAGGTGGCGGGCGGTGCGGCGCATCCAGAAGACCATCCAGGTGACCAGGCCGACCGCGACGATCGACAGCGAGCCGCCGAGCGCCTCCTGTGCCTCGAAGCTGAGCTGCGTCGAGCCGTACTGCAGCACCGCGCCGAAGGCCATGCTCAGCACGACCGCCGCGGCGATGCCCGCCCAGACGGGCGCGAGGCGGTCCCGGCGGCCGGTCTTGACCAGATAGGCGATCAGGATGCAGACCACGAGGCTGGCTTCGAGGCCTTCCCGCAGACCGATCAGGTAGTTGCCGAACACAGGGGGACTCCCGGGGGTGGAGGTGGTACGGGGCAGGGGGTCAGCCGAACAGGGCCTGGCCCCACCATTCGCCGGGCTTGCGGACGCCAGGCGGGCACGCGAAGTGGCCGGAGCCGACGTGCGTGATGTATTCGTTCAGCGCGTCGTTGCCGGCGAGCTTGGACTGCAGCGGCACGAAGGCCTTGCGGGTGTCGCGCTGGTAGGCGAGGAAGAACAGGCCGGCGTCCAGGCGGCCGAGGCCGTCGGTGCCGTCCGTGAAGGAGAAGCCGCGGCGCAGGATCATCAGCCCGTTGTTGCTGTCCGGGTGCGCGAGACGGACGTGCGCGTCCTGCTTCATCGCGGACAGGTCCGGGGTGTCCCGCTCCTTCTGCTTGCCGACCGGGGCGCCCTCCAGCTTGCTGCGGCCGAAGATGTCCTCCTGCTCCTTGAGCGGGGTGCGGTCCCAGGTCTCGATGGTCATCCGGATCCGCCGGGCGACGAGGTAGGAGCCGCCGGTCATCCAGTCCTGGCCGTCGCCGGGGGCGACCCACACGTGGTCGGCCAGCGACTTGGTGTTGGTCCCGGCGATGTTGTGGGTGCCGTCCTTGAAGCCCATGAGGTTGCGCGGGGTCTGCGCCTCGGGGGTGGTCGAGGAGGTCTTGCCGAAGCCGAGCTGCGACCAGCGGACGTTGACCACGCCCATGCCGATCCGGGCCAGGTTGCGGATCGCGTGCACGGCGACCTGCGGGTCGTCGGCGCAGGCCTGGACGCAGATGTCGCCGCCGGTGCGGTTCTCCTCCAGCCGGTCGCCGGGGAACTTCGGCAGGTCGACGAGGGCCTCGGGCCGCTTGGCCTTGATGCCGAAGCGGTCGGTGCCGTCCTTCTCGAACAGCGTCGGGCCGAAGCCGACGGTCAGGGTCAGCCGCGACGCGGGCAGGCCGAGCGCCTCGCCGGTGTCGTCCGGCGGGGCCTCCGGGAGGCCGCCGGTCGCGCCGGCGCCGACCTCGCGGGCGGCGGTCATCGCGGCGGCCGCCTTCGTCCACTCCTTCAGCATCTTCACCAGGGCCTCGCGGTCCTTGGTGATGACGTCGAACGCGGCGAAGTGCAGCCGGTCCTGGACGGGAGTGGCGATGCCGGCCTGGTGGTCGCCGTAGAACGGGATGTCGACGGTGGAGTCGATGCCGGGGGCGGCGGCGGGCGCGGCCTCGTGCATGGTCGCGGCGGCCACCGAGCCGGCGGCGGCCGCACCCAGGGCGAGGCCGGCACCGGCCCAGCCGATGACGGCGCGGCGGGTGGGGGCGGCCTGGTCGGTGGCGGTGTCCGGCGCGGTGGTCTCGGCGGTCTCGGCGTCCACGGTGCTTCCTTCGGTCCTGTCTCTGCGGATGGCGCGGCGGCCCGGTCGGGGCGCCGCGGCGGGGGGGGGGGGGGGGCGGGCCCGGGTC